>JAXEJQ010000037.1:0-36965 GCA_034101475.1 Candidatus Limivivens sp. | reverse complement strand
CTGCTGATCGCAGTAGCTGCACTGGGGGAATGGATTGGTGTTCTTACGAATGGAGCTGGGGAACCCTTTCTCCTGCTGCATAAAATTGCGAAGCTTGTGGAATTCAGTGCAGCTCCGGCCATCGGAGTCGCCGCTGCCATTGCTTATGGGGATGTGAAAAGGCCAAAGGCTGCAGTTGCCCTGTCTTTTGGTCATGCATTGTTTGAATGTGCCGCCCTTCATTTTGAGTGGGTTTTCCGTGTGGATTCTCAAAATATTTACCATCGGGAGGCGTTTTATCTGATTTATGTTGCCGCGTTTATCCTGTCCGTGATTTACTGCTTTGTTTGTATTATCCGCAATGGGAAGGCATATCAGATGGGGGTTGACCGGGTCCTGATCTGGACGCTGGTCATGCTTGTGGTCGGGATCGGTATTCAGTTTATCTATTCCAGTATCCGAATTGACTATTTATGTATCTCCATCGGAAATATGATGTTCAGTATCCGCAATTATAAGATTATGCTTCAGGTGGATGCGGTCACAGGCCTTTTAAACCGCAGATGCTATGACGTGAAGATGACGGATCTGGGGCCCCGTGCTGCGATTCTGTTCTTTGATATTGATAAATTCAAACAGTTGAATGACACTTACGGACATCTGGAAGGGGATGCATGCCTGAAGAAGGTTGCCCAGCAGCTTCGGAGTGTCTATGGGAAGTTTGGGCTGTGTTACCGTATCGGCGGTGATGAGTTCTGCGTCATTTTGTATGATGGTATTGAAAAAATCGAAGAATTGAATTCCCGGTTTGCATCTGCAGTCAGAGAGCTGCAGACGGGTGACAGCAGAATGCCCACGGTGTCCGCAGGATATGCGTTTTATGATGCCTCTGTTTCTCACGTTCAGAATGTGATTGAGGAAGCGGATGCCATGCTGTATCGTAATAAAAATGCATAGAGGCTTCCTAAGGATACGTTCTTTGGAAGTGAACCAAAAGGATGTTTGAAGGCAGGAGGAAAGAAGCTTGTTTGATTTATATACAGCCATTATTCTGATTACCATCTTGTTCCTGATGATCACCATTGCAGATGCAAGGATCAATCCGCTTATCACAAAGGATGCAAAGAAAAAGACGGTGATTACCTGTCTGCTGATTGGCGTTTCCGCATTGGGGGAATGTATTGGTGTCCTCACAGATGGCGCTCCGCCTTCTTTTCTGCTGCTGCATAAAGCAGCGAAGCTTGTGGAGATCTGCATGGCTCCGGCCATTGGAGTCGCTGCCGCCATAGCCTATGGTGGTGTGAAAAAGCCGAAGACAGCCATAGCCTTCATATCTGCCCATGCGCTGTTTGAATGTATTGCCCTGCATTTCGGATGGGTCTTCCGTGTGGATGCGCAGAACGTTTATCACCGCGAATTTTTGTTTCCGATTTATGTGGCTGTGTTTACCGTGGCTTTGGGTTATGGTTTTCTGGCCATTATACGAAGTGGGAAAGTGAACCAGGTCGGTATGGACAGTGTTTTGGTCTGTACATTATTCATGCTTATGGCAGGGATTGGCAGTTTGTTCCTTTTTCACGGCGTCCGGATCGCTTACTTATGTATTGCCGTCGGAAATGCGCTGTTCTACAGCCGTTATTGTAAAATCATGCTTCAGGTAGATGCGGTTACACGGCTTTTGAACCGCAGATGCTACGATGTGAATATTACGGATCTGGGATCGCGTGCGCTGATCCTGTTTTTTGATGTGGATAAATTCAAACAGGTTAATGATACCTATGGACATTCGGTGGGAGATATTTGCCTGAAGAATGTCGCGCAGCAGCTTCGGAATGTCTATGGAAGATATGGCTTTTGCTACCGGGTCGGGGGAGATGAATTCTGCGTAATTCTGCATGATCATCTTGAAAATATCGAGGAATTGAACAGCCGGTTCGTATCTGCCATCAGGGAGCTGCAGAAGGAGGACGGCAGAATGCCGAATGTTTCGCTGGGGTATGCATATTATGACGCGGCTGCTTCTTATATTCAGGATGTGATCAAAGAGGCAGATGCCATGCTTTACAGAAACAAAAGCATGTAAAACAGTATTTCCTGAACGTTGGAACACCAAAAAACACCATTGGCTCTTTTTCTGGAAAAGAAACAGGACATAGCGATGTCATGTTTGGTTTGCTATGATAAGAAATGGAAAGGAAGGAGTTCCTATGAAGATAGACAGGCTGATCGGAATATTATCCGTTCTGCTGCAGCAGGAAAAAGTAACGGCGCCGGAACTGGCGGAAAAGTTTGAGGTTTCGCGCAGAACCATCAGCAGAGATATTGATGCACTCTGCAGGGCGGGGATTCCAATCCGTACCGCCCAGGGGGTGGGAGGCGGTATCTGTATTATGGAAGGATATCGGATGGACAGGACGGTGCTGAACTCAAAGGATATGCAGGGAATTCTGGCAGGGCTGAGGAGTCTGGACAGCGTGAGCGGGAGCCATTACTACGGGAAGCTGATGGAAAAGATTAAAGCAGGCTCTTCCGATTTTGTAAGCGGCAGAGATTTCATTCTGATTGACCTTTCTTCCTGGTACAGGGATTCTCTGGCACCGAAGATTGAAAGTATACAGACAGCGATTGAAGAGAGACGGTTGATTTCTTTTCAGTATTATGCGCCCAAAGGGGAAAGCCGCAGGGAAATTGAGCCTTATTACCTGATTTTTAAATGGAGCAGCTGGTATGTCTGGGGATGGTGCCGGAAAAGAGAAGATTTTCGGCTGTTTAAACTGAACCGCATGGAGGAGCTGGTGATTTCCGAAGACGGATATGAGGCCCGGACAGCTCCGGTGCCGGATTTATCCAGTGAAAAAATTTTCCCGGGCGGAGTCAGGATGAAAGCGGTTTTTCAGCCGGAGATGAGATGGCGGCTGGTGGAAGAATTTGGTACTGACTGTTTTGAAATGCAGGAGGATGGAAGGCTGCTCTTTCAGAGTGATTATTCAGATGATGAAAGCCTGATTGACTGGATGCTGACTTTTCGGGAGCAGGTGGAAGTGCTGGAGCCTGAGAAAATCCGACAGGAACTCCTTCGGATCGCGGAAGCGGTGACGGATCTTTATAAAGGTGGAGCCACTGAAAAAAAGGAGGAGAAAGATGCCATTTGATTACAAGAAAGAGTATAAAGAATTCTATCTGCCCAAAAGGAAGCCTGAGATTGTGGAGGTGCCGGAGATGAAATTCCTTGCGGTAAGAGGCAAGGGAGATCCGAATGAGGAAGGCGGAGATTATAAGGCAGCCATCGGCCTGCTTTATGGAATTGCTTTCACAATCAAGATGAGTAAGAAGGGAAGCCATAAAATCGAAGGATATTTTGATTATGTGGTGCCGCCGCTGGAGGGTTTCTGGTGGCAGGAGGATACTTTGGGAGTGGATTACAGAAGAAAAGAGGATTTCTGCTGGATTTCCGTGATCCGACTGCCGGATTTTGTGACAGAAGAGGATTTCAGATGGGCCATCGGGGAAGCAGAAAAGAAAAAGGGTCAGGATTATTCGAAAGTTGAGTTCCGAAGGATTCAGGAGGGACTCTGTGTCCAGTGTATGCATATCGGATCTTATGATGAGGAGCCTGCGACGGTGGCGTTGATGGATGCGTATCTTCAGAAAAATGGATATGTGAAGGATTTTTCTGAGGAAAGAATGCATCATGAAATTTATCTGTCGGATGCCAGACGGGTGGCCCCTGAAAAACGAAAGACGGTCATCCGGCTTCCGGTGAAAAAGGCTGTGGAACAGGAGATGTGAGGCAAAGACAGGAAACCGGCTGTTTCAGTCTTGAATCAACAGAAAAATCCAGGAGAGGATTCATCCGGATTCACCGGATGAATCGACTTTTATTATTGGTGATGTCTGCATTAGCAGACATTTCCGTTTAGAGAAGAATCTTCCGGGCCTGGAAGGCCGGAACATCCTCCGGGTCATGAGTGGAAAAAATCAGTGTCCGTCCCTTTCGGTACCGCAGAATAAAAGAAACCACCTGTTCCTTTGTCTCTTCATCCAGCCCGGTGAAGGGTTCGTCCATGATCAGAATGTCCGAAGGGACAACCATGGCCCGGGCAATGGCTGTCCGGCGTTTCATGCCGCCGCTGTAGGTGTCAGTTTTCTGATTCAGGGATTCGGTGGGCAGGATTTCAGCGAGAACGGAGCGGTAGTCTGCGGCAGAGCCTCCGGAGGGGCTGACAATGGCCAGATTTTCCGCAGCCGTCAGAAAGCCGCACAGGCGGTTCTCCTGGAATACGGCAGAAAACCGCTTCCCTTCCAGACCTTCCAGAAAACCGCTGTCCGGCTTCACCAGGCCCAGCAAAATATGCAGCAGTGTGGTCTTTCCGCTGCCGGAAGGACCCATCAGCGCGTAAATGCCGCCCTCTGGCAGCGTCAGATTCAGATTTTCCAGCACGGGATGCTGGTCATAGCTTTTAGACAGATTTCTTATGATCACGAGGCTCCTCCCAGGCTTTCCCGCCTGCCTTTTTTAATATCCAGAGAAACAGTTTTTCAAAAAGCGTACTTAACAGAATAATCACCAGCGTCCAGGCAAAAAGACTTTCGGTATTCAGGTAGATTTTCGCCATATACAGACGCTCACCGATGGAATGGGCGGGAACACCGATGATTTCCGCTGCCACGCCGGATTTCCAGCTCATCCCCAGAGCAATTTTCGAGCCGCTGGCCAGAAAAGGAAGAAAGGCAGGGCGGTAGATGTAAAGCAGCTTTCTGGCAGTGCTCATATGAAAGACCTCGGCCATTTCCAGCATGCTCCGGTCCACATGGGCCAGGCCTTCGCTCATATTGGTGTACAGGATGGGAAAGCCGGTCAGAAATACAATGGCAATGGAGAGATTTCTGGAGCCGATGAGAATCAGCAGGAGAACCACAAAGGATGCCACCGGCACGGATTTTTGCAGCAGAACCACCGGTTCCAGCAGAATTTTCAGCCATTCGAAACGGAAGGAGCAGAAAGCCAGCAGGATTCCGGCCAGGAACGCACTGAGAAAACCACCCATGATCTTTCCCATGGAATTGCCGAGGGATAGCCAGAACTCTGTGCTTCGGATCTGCTCAGCCAGAGAGGCCAGCATGTCCACAGGTCCCACAAATACGATGGAATCAGGAAACAGGAGGGCAGCCCCCTGCCAGACAATCAGCCAGAAGAGAACTGCCCCTGCTTTTTTCAGAACGATGTGTTTATCCATAGATGCTCAGTCTTCTGATTCCATATAGTAGAAATCATCTCCGGGAAGCGTGCCGCCGACGGATTCCGGATTCTGATCGAAGAGAACCTGGAGATAGCCGCTTAATGCAGTTTTCATCTCTTCTTCATCCAGATAGGTGATATTGCATTTGGGAAGAGCCTTGGCAGCAATGGCGGCTTTTTCCACGATCCCATAAGAGGCTACCAGCTCTGCGGCCTCTTCGGTATTGCCATTGACGAATTCTGCGGAATCCTCATGGGCCTCCAGGAAATCTTCCACAATCTCTGGATTGGCTTGCGCAAAAGCTTTTTTCACGACCGTGACGCCGGTCACCAGGGAACCCTTGTCTGTTTTGTCCCATTCTGCTGTGAGGTCGGATACCATCTGCAGAGTTTCATTCTGCTGGCAGGCAACAGTGGCAAAGGGCTGGGGAAGTACGCCGATGGCTGTGGGATCCTGGGCCAGAACGGAAACAACTTCGGTGGCTTCGGATTTGAATTCAATGGTGACATCCTCGGCAGTCATCCCGTTGGCAGTGAGCAGATAGGAGAGGACATACTCCGGGGTCTGCCCCTTTCCGGTGGTATAAATGGTTTTTCCCTTCAGATCGCCCACGCCGGAGATGGATGCATCTGCAGTGACGAGATAGAGGACGCCCAGCGTATTGATATCGATGACCTGAACGTTTCCGTTGGTCTTATTGTAGAGAACGCTGGCCACATTTGCGGGAAGCAGGGCGAAATCCACATCGCCTCCGGTAAACAGAGCGGTGAGTTCATCCGCGGCGGTTACCATGGTAAAGGAAAACCGGGGATCGGCAGAAGCTTCTTCCTCATTCATAAACTGGACAAGTCCCATGGAGGTGGGGCCCTTCAGGGAACCGACGGAACTGGGGCCTTCGGCGCATGCGGAGAGACTTCCGCCCAGAAGGAGGGAAGCACACAGGGCGCCGGAAGCAAGATGCAGAATTGATTTTTTCATTTGACAGACCTTCTTCCTTTCACGTAATTGATAAAATTATTGTATCTGTTCTGCGTGCAGTTGTCAATTAGAATGGAACATAAGTTTCTGGAAACGCCATTGAGACAGAGCCTGAGCGCTGGTGAAAGGTTTGCGGAATGGAAAAAAGTTCTTGTATTATGTGGGATTGTGTTGTATTATAAAAATATCACGGGGAGTTGAGAAGCGGAAAAGGAGTCTATGATGGATCTGAATGATTTAACGGCTGCCAATGAACAGAAGATGCGTATTATTCAGGAGCTGGTACCGGGCAAGCAGGTTACCCTGGCCCATGTGATTGCCAGCCCTGATCCGATTATTTACAAGAAGCTGGGACTGGATCCGCAGCTTGATTACAAGCGTGCCGCCATTGGAATCCTGAGCATGAGTCCGGCTGAGATATCAGTGATTGCCGGGGATATTGCCATGAAGACGGCGAATATTGACATGGGATTTATTGACCGTTTCAGCGGGACCCTGATCTTTACCGGACGGGTGGCGGAGGTGGAATCCGCGATTTCCGCGATTACGGCCTATCTGCGGGAAAAGCTGAATTTTACCATCTGTGAAGTGACCAGGACGTGAGGAAGGCATGAAGAAGATTATTCTGATGGGGCGGAGTGAGTGCGGCAAGACCACGCTGCGCCAGGCTTTAAAGGGTGAGCATATTCATTATCACAAGACCCAGTATGTCAACCATTTTGATGTGGTGATTGACACGCCCGGGGAGTACGCGGAGACTGCCCATTTAGGCAGGGCGCTGGCGCTGTATTCCTACGAAGCGGATGTGGTGGGGCTTTTGATCAATGCAGAGGAGCCCTATTCGCTGTTTCCCCCGAATATTGTCAGCCAGTCCACCAGGCCGGTGATCGGGATTGTGACTCAGATTGATTCGCCCTATGGGGATCCGGATCAGGCGGAACGCTGGCTGCGGCTGTCCGGGTGTGAGACGGTGTTCCGGGTCAGCTCCTACACAGGAGAGGGGATCTGGCAGATTCTGGATTATCTTCGGGAGCCGGGAGATGTGCTTCCCTGGGATAAGGAGGAGGCCGAGAAGCCCAGGATCGTAGAATCCACAAAACGAGATCAGATCTTGTGACGTCAGGTGCAGCAGCACCTGGCGTTTTTGCTTGATTTCCAGCCGTCTGGAAGCGCAGCTTTGGACGGTTCCCTATTTTTGGAATGTTCCGGTCTTTGGATTGACATGAACGGGTGAAACGAATATAATAAATACGATTGAAAGAAACCGGTGCAGGCGTTCTTCCGGGAATCAGAAAACGGGAGGAAGGACGCAAAGATGGGGAAGTCGGGTGGAAGTCCCGCGCAAGTCCGTTACTGTATAGTCAGATACCCACCTGGACCGGGAACTTTGCTGCGGGTACCGGTGAAGGAGAGAAGCCCCATGGGCAGGATCGCGCTGCGGCGGAGAGGACTTTGGCGCAAAAGCGATCTGCACCAGGCAGAGAATCTCGCTTTGCGGGATTCTTTTTTTGATGAATGAGAGGAACTGTTCAGAAGTCATTGTTCTGTGAAGAAACTGAACCGTTACGGATGAGAAATATCCTTTGGAGGAGAGCATGGAAACTGGCCTGGAAAATTATTTTATTATCAAAGACAATAAAAAAATGCGCTATGGCTATACCACAGGGTCCTGTGCCGCGGCAGCGGCCGGGGCGGCGGCCAGGATGCTTCTGGGAGGGAAAAAACAGGAGTACGCCAGACTGATGACACCCAGAGGGATCCTGCTTACGCTGGAGATTCTGGATGCGCAGTTTGATGAAAAGACCGCCTCCTGTGCCGTTCGCAAGGACGGCGGCGACGATCCGGATGCCACCCACGGGCTTCTGGTATGTGCAAGGGCAGAGAAAGCGGAAGGTACCGGGATCGTCATTGACGGCGGCCGGGGAGTCGGCCGGGTTACGAAGAAGGGCCTGGAGCAGCCGGTTGGGGCGGCAGCCATCAATCAGGTGCCCCGGGCGATGATTGAACGGGAGGTCCGTGATGCCTGTGAGGAGATGGAATACGGCGGCGGTCTGCGGATTGTGATTTCCATTCCGGGCGGGGAAGAGGTGGCGAAAAAAACTTTTAACCCGCGGCTCGGCATTGAAGGGGGACTGTCGGTCCTGGGCACCAGCGGGATTGTGGTTCCCATGAGCGAAGATGCGCTGATTGCCAGTATCCGTACAGAGATGAAAATGCGCCGTGAAAATGGCGCGGAGTATCTGCTGGTGACTCCGGGAAATTACGGACGGGATTTCCTGAAAAATAAAGAAACCATCCGTGTGGAGGAGTCCATGAAATGCAGCAATTATGTGGGGGAGACCCTGGATGCGGCTGTGAATCTGGGCATTCGGGGGATCCTGTTTGTGGCGCATATCGGCAAATTTATTAAAGTTTCCGGCGGGATTATGAATACCCATTCCAGATGCGCGGATTCCAGAGCAGAGCTTTTCTGCGCTCATGCCATCCGGGCAGGAGCGGACCGGGATCTGGCAAAACGGCTGCTGGATACCATTACCACGGAAGAAGCAGTGGATATCCTGAAAGAAGAGGGAATGCTGGAGCCGGTGATGGAGCAGATCGTTTCGAAGGTTGGCTATTATCTGCAGCACCGCTGCGGACAGGCTCTTCAGACAGAAGCGATTTTATTTTCCAATAATCATGGCTGGCTGGGGCAGACAGAAGGAGCGGAGGAGCTCCTGAAAAAATTTGTGACCATTGATACAGATGAGTTACCATACAAATGAGCCTGCCGTCGATTTTCCATGCCTCGCGTCTGCGCTTCGCTGCGGTCGGCGTTTAACCCGTCCCACTGGGACGCAGCATTCACAAAATCGACGAAAACATTCACAAATATACAGAAAAAGGAGATAGAAAATGGCAGGAAGGTTATACGGCCTGGGCATCGGCCCGGGTGATCCCGAATTATTAACATTAAAGGCAGTACGTCTGATCAGAGAAAACCAGGTCATCGCTCTTCCGGGGGAGGAGCCAAAAGAGACCGTGGCATACCAGATCGCTGTTCAGGCGGTACCGGAGCTGGCGGATAAGGAACTTCTGGCTTTGCCCATGCCCATGACGAAGGAGCCGAAGGTGTTGGAGGCAAATCACAGTCATGCGGCAGACCAGGTGGAGCGTTATTTAAAGGAAGGAAAAAATGTGGTATTTCTGACCCTGGGAGATCCCACGGTGTATTCTACCTATCTGTATGTTCATAAGCGGATTCTGGACAGAGGCTGGGAAGCAGAGATTGTCAGCGGCATTACGTCCTTCTGTGCCGTTGCGGCAAGGATGAATATGGGACTGGTGGAAAAGGCGGAGCCTTTGCATGTGATCCCCGCTTCCTATCAGATCGAGGAGGCGCTGAAGCTGCCGGGCACCAAGGTTCTGATGAAGGCAGGAAAGAAAATGGGCGCGGTGAAGGAGCAGCTGAAGGCCATGGATGCCCGGGCGGTTATGATTGAAAACTGCGGCATGCCGGAGGAACGGATTTACCGGAGCGTGGAAGAGATCCCGGATAATGCGGGGTATTATTCATTAATTATTGTAAAGGAGGCCAGTGAGGCATGATTCATTTTGTAGGAGCAGGAAGCGGAGCGGCGGATCTGATTACCGTGCGGGGGAAAAAGCTTCTGGAAGAAGCGGATGTGATTATCTATGCGGGATCCCTGGTGAATCCACAGCTTCTGGATTATAAAAAAGAGGGATGTACGGTATATAATAGCGCGAAGATGACCCTGGAGGAGGTTCTGGAGGTCATGTTTGAGGCGGAGGAAAAAGGTCTTGTGACTGTTCGGCTGCATACGGGAGATCCCTGCATTTACGGAGCCATCCGGGAGCAGATGGATGTGCTGGATGAAAAAGGTATCGCCTATGATTACTGTCCGGGTGTCAGCGCTTTCTGCGGAGCGGCCAGCGCTCTGAATCTGGAGTATACTCTTCCGGATGTATCCCAGAGTGTGATTATCACCCGGATGGCAGGCAGAACGCCGGTGCCGGAGAAGGAAGAGATCGCGTCCCTGGCGGCTCATCAGGCGACCATGGTGGTCTTTCTGAGTACCGGGATGCTGGAGAAGCTGTCGGAACGGCTGATTGCGGGAGGCTATACGGCGGATACACCGGCAGCCATCGTATACAAGGCCACCTGGGAGGACGAGAAGGCCTTTGTATGTACCGTCGGAACGCTGGCGAAGACGGCGGCGGAAAACAACATTACAAAGACGGCGCTGATGATCATCGGAGATGTGGTGACTCACAGCCATTACAACCGTTCTGATCTGTATAATCCTGCTTTTACGACGGAATTCCGCGAGGCGACGAAATGAGGCTGGCATCCGTCAGCTTTACCGCCAGGGGAAGCCGTCTGAATGCTTCCCTGAATCAGGCCCTGACACTTCAGGGCTATGTGGTGGAGTCCTGGGCCATGGAGAAATATGCCGGAGAAACGGGGCTTCTGCCGCTGAAGGAGCCCTTGCGGGAATGGACAGGCCGGATGTTTGAAAAGATGGACGGCCTGCTTTTCATCGGAGCTACAGGGATTGCGGTGCGCAGCATTGCGCCCTATGTGCAGCGAAAGGATCAGGATCCGGCGGTGGTGGTGATGGATGAAAAGGGGGTCTTTGCCATTTCGCTGATGTCCGGCCATCTGGGCGGAGCCAATGAGCTGGCAGGTGTCCTGGCCAATCTCACCGGAGCTATTCCGGTGATTACCACGGCGACGGATGTGAACGGGCGGTTTGCAGTGGATGTGTTCGCGAAAAAGCAGAACCTGGCCATTGATAGCCTGAAGGCGGCGAAAGCGGTTTCGGCGGATATTCTGGATGAAAAGCCGGTGGGACTTCTCAGTGAATTTCCGGTAGAGGGGCCGGTGCCGGAGGAATTGACGGTTCTGAAGGACGGAGAGCCTTTTGACGGGAAAACGGGAATGGTTCTTTCTTTAAATGAAGAAAAATATCCCTTTATCAATACCCTGCATCTGATTCCACGGATTGTGACCCTGGGGATTGGATGCAAAAAAGGAAAAACCATGGAAGAAATCGAAAGTGCGGTTCTGGAGGCTCTGCGAAGGAATCATCTGTCCGTTTTGTGCGTCAGACAGGCGGCCAGTGTGGATCTGAAAAAGGAAGAGCCGGGGATTCTGGACTTTTGTGAAAAATATAAACTGCCGTTTCGGACGTTTTCAGCACAGGAGCTGCTGCGTGTGGAGGGAGATTTTTCCGCTTCGGATTTTGTAACATCGGTGACCGGTGTGAACAATGTCTGTGAGCGAAGCGCTGTGCTGGCCAGCGGAAACGGAAAACTGATACAGAAAAAAATGGCGGGGAATGGCGTGACTGTGGCCCTGGCCCTTGAGAAATGGAGTGTGGACTTTGAGTAAGATTTATGTGGTGGGCATTGGCCCGGGAGAATATGAGCAGATGACCATGCGGGCGGCAAACGCTCTGAAAAGCTGCGATGTTATTGTTGGGTATACGGTTTATGTGGATCTGGTAAAGGAGCATTTTGCGGACAAGGAGTTCCTGACCACCCCCATGCGCAAGGAAGTGGACCGCTGTGAGCTGGCCTTTGAGGAGGCAGCAAAGGGAAAAAATGTGGCCATGATCTGCAGCGGAGACGCCGGCGTTTATGGGATGTCCGGTCTGATGCTGGAAATCGGGGAGCGTTATCCGGAGATTGAAGTGGAAGTGATTCCGGGGGTAACGGCTGCCACGGGAGGGGCGGCTGTCCTGGGCGCACCGCTGATTCACGATTTCGCCCTGATCAGTCTGAGTGATCTTCTGACCCCCTGGGAAAAGATTGAAAAACGGCTTCTGTGCGCTTCCGAGGCGGATTTTGTCATCTGCCTGTACAATCCCTCCAGCAAAAAGCGTCATGATTACCTGCAGAAGGCCTGCGATCTGATGATACAGCACAAATCTCCGGAAACGGTCTGCGGTACGGTGAAGAGTATCGGACGGGACGGAGAAGAGATGGAAGTGATGACTCTTGGGGAGCTTCGGGACAGACAGGTGGATATGTTTACCACGGTTTTTATCGGGAATTCTCAGACCAGAAATATCAATGGGCGGATGGTGACGCCGAGGGGATATAAGCATGACTAATGTGCTGATTTTTGCAGGGACCACGGAAGGACGCGGTCTTGCGGAATTTTTGAGCAGGCAGCGGGTAACAGCCCATGTCTGCGTTGCCACAGAATACGGAGAGACCCTGATGCGGGAAGGTGAATTCCTGAAGATTCATGCAGGCAGGCTGGATACGGAGGAGATTGCGGCTCTGATCCGGGAACTGGACGCGGCCTGTGTGGTGGATGCCACCCATCCCTATGCGGTTGTGGTTTCTGAGAATATTCAGAAGGCATGCGAACTGGCCGGGCGGGAGTATCTCCGGCTGCTCCGGGAGACAGGAGAGCATGACACCGAAGACTGTATCCGGGTGGATTCGGTGGAGGAAGCGGTGACATTTCTGGCCGGCACGGAAGGAAAGATTCTGGCTGCTACCGGAAGTAAGGAGCTGGCAAAGTACACAGCTCTTCCGGACTATCAGGAGCGTGTGACGGCCCGAGTTCTGTCTACGCCGGAGGTGGCGGCAGCCTGTGCCGGACTTGGCTTTCAGGGAAAAAATCTGATCTGTATGCAGGGTCCCTTTTCCGAGGAATTGAATACCGCCCTTCTGCGCCAGACTGGAGCAGCATGGCTGGTGACAAAGGAAGCGGGCAGGGAGGGCGGCTTTGAGGAAAAGCTGCGTTCTGCCAGAAAAGCAGGGGCAAAGGTGGTTCTCATCGGGCGTCCGAAAGAGCGGACGAAGGGGCATACCGCTTTGGGGGTTCGGAGAATTCTCTGTGAGAAGCTGAATCTGAAGCCCAGAAGGCAGATTACGCTGGCCGGCATTGGCATGGGAAGCCGGGAAGGCATGACTCTGGAGGTGAAGCAGGCCTGCCGGGAAGCTCAGCTTCTGATCGGTGCGGACCGGATGCTGAAAGCCGCGGAGGAGTTTGGAAAGCCTGTTCTGAAGGCCTATCAGACGGAGGTCATCCGGGACTATGTCTGTCATCATCCGGAATATGAAAAAATCACCATTCTGCTGTCCGGAGATATTGGATTTTACAGCGGGGCGAAGAAGCTGCTGGAGGCCTTTGAGGGAGAAGACATTCAGGTCTGCTGCGGCATTTCCTCTGTGGTTTATCTGTGCGGAAAGCTGCATACCTCCTGGGAGGATGTGAAGCTGGTGAGTCTCCATGGAAGAAGGGCGAATCTTGTGGGAATTGTGCAGCGAAACGCCAAGGTATTTGCATTGATCGGAGAAAAGGACGGTGTGAACCGGCTGTGCAGAAAATTCATCGACTATGGGATGACGGATCTGGAAATCTCCGTGGGAGAGCAGCTGTCCTATCCGGAGGAGAAGATCACCACCGGCACGCCGGAAATGCTGGTGAACCAATGGTTTGATCCGCTGTGCGTGGTGCTGATTCAGAATCCTTCCCCGGCGGAGGTGGTTACCCACGGCCTGGAGGATGAAGCGTTCCTGCGGGATAAGGTTCCCATGACGAAAAGTGAGGTGCGCAGCATTTCCATTTCGAAGCTTCATCTTACGGAGGATGCGGTGGTTTACGATGTGGGAGCGGGAACCGGCTCGGTGTCCATTGAAATGGCACTTCAGGCAGTGAACGGTCAGGTCTTTGCCATTGAAAAGAAAGAGGAAGCGGTGGCGCTTCTGGAAAAAAATAAACGGAAATTTGCGGCGGATAACCTGGAGATTATCCAGGGACTGGCGCCGGAAGCGCTGGAAGAACTTCCGGCTCCGACTCATGCCTTTATCGGCGGGTCTTCCGGCAATCTGAAAGAGATTCTTGAGGTGATCCTGGCCAAGAATCCCCAGGCCAGGATCGTAATCAATGCCATTGCCCTGGAAACGGTGGCGGAGGCTCTGAACTGTCTGAAGGAGCTGAAGGTGACCGATACGGACATTGCGTCGGTTTCTGTGGGAAAATCCCGGGAAATCGGCCGTTATCATATGATGATGGGACAGAATCCCGTCTTTGTGATTTCCTGTACCGGAGGTGAAGGGTAATGGGACAGCCCAGATTTATGCTGGCGGCAGGAGCCAGCGGCAGCGGAAAAACCCTGATTACCTGTGGAATCCTGCATGCTCTCCGTATGCGGGGATACCGGGTCTCTTCTTTTAAATGCGGCCCGGATTACATTGATCCCATGTTTCATTCCAGGGTTCTGGGTGCAAAATCCCGGAATCTGGATACATTTTTCACAGACCGGGAAACCACACGCTATCTGTTTTCCGAGGGAGCCAGGGATACGGATCTTTCGGTGATGGAGGGCGTCATGGGGTATTATGACGGCCTGGGCGGAATCTGTACAGAGGCCAGTGCCTATGATCTGGCTGATATGACGGAAACGCCGGTGATTTTCATTGTCAACACCAAAGGAATGAGTCTTTCGGTTGTGGCGTTCCTCAAAGGATTTCTGGAATATCAGAAGGAAAGTCATATCAAAGGCGTGATTCTGAATCAGATGTCCCCCATGCTGTATCCCGAGGTGAAAAAGCTGGTGGAGGATCAGCTTGGCGTAAAGGTTTACGGCTATGTACCGAAGCTCTCTGAGTTTTCTCTGGACAGCCGCCATCTGGGACTGGTTCTGCCGGATGAGGTAAAGGATCTGGAGGAAAAATTCCGTCTGCTGGCAGAGATTCTGGAAAAATCCCTGGATCTGGATGGAATTCTGGAACTGGCCGGGACAGCGCCCCGGATGGAAGCGACCTGTCCGAAGGCCGTTCAGAGTGTGCTGGATTCCCCCGCTGTCCGTCAGGTCCGCCGGGAACAGCCGGTGATTGCCGTGGCCCGGGACGAGGCCTTCTGCTTTATCTATGAGGATAATCTAAAGCTTTTGCGGGAGATGGGAGCACAGCTTGCCTTTTTCTCTCCTCTTCACGACGAAAAGCTGCCGGAGAGGGCGAAGGGACTTCTGCTTTACGGAGGATATCCGGAGCTGTTTGCCCGTCAGCTGGAAGAGAATGAATCCATACGCCGGGAGATCCGCCGGGCTTTGAGCGGGGGAATGCCCTGTATGGCAGAGTGCGGCGGTTTCATGTATCTCCATGAAGAACTGGAGGACATGGAAGGAAACCGGTTTGCAGGAACGGGCAGTATTTCCGGAAGGGCTTTCCGGACACCGAAGCTTACCCGTTTTGGCTATATTGAACTGTGTGCCAGAAAGGAAGGCATTCTGGGGAGCGGTCTGGATGTCATCCGGGGCCATGAGTTCCATTATTTTGACAGCACCTGCTGCGGCGAGGATTTCCAGGCGAAAAAACCTCTCCGGAAGCGAAGCTGGAACTGTATCATCGGAAAGAAAAACGGATTGTGGGGCTTTCCCCATCTGTACTATTATTCCAGGCCGGAGATCGCAGCCGGATTTCTGGCAGAATGTGCGGGATATAAAGGAGAAGAGTTATGACGCATTCACTCATTGCCCTGGTTCTGGGCTTTTTTCTGGATCTTCTCATCGGAGATCCGCATTTTCTCTATCATCCCATCCGGATTGTGGGAAATCTCATTGCCTTTACAGAAAAATGGGTGCGCAGGCTGTTTCCGCCTTCGGAAAAAGGAGAGCTGGCAGGGGGAGTACTGACCGTGTTTCTGGTGGTTCTGCTCAGCACAGGCGTTCCGGCCGGTATTCTGTATCTGTGCGGACGGGTACACTGGGGACTGAAGCTGGCAGCGGAAACGGTGATGTGTTATCAGCTGCTGGCCACCAAATCTCTGAAGGATGAGAGCATGAAGGTGTATGACCGGCTGAAGGCAGGCGATCTGCCGGGAGCCAGGAAAGCGGTATCCATGATTGTGGGCCGGGATACGGAGGCACTGGACGAAAAGGGAGTTACCAGGGCTGCAGTGGAGACGGTTGCGGAGAATACCTCGGACGGAATCATTGCCCCCATGATTTTTATGGCCATCGGCGGAGCAACCCTGGGATTTTTCTATAAATCCATCAATACCATGGATTCCATGTTGGGTTATAAAAATCAAAAATATCTGTATTTCGGTCGCTTTGCGGCAAAGCTGGATGACGCGGTCAACTATCTTCCGGCCAGGATTTCCGCCTGGATCATGATCTGGGCAGCCCCGCTGGTGCATCTGAACGGCAAAGAAGCAAAGCGGATCTATCTGCGGGACCGTTACAATCACGCAAGCCCCAACTCCGCCCATACAGAGGCGGTGATGGCAGGAGCCCTTGGGGTACAGCTTGCGGGAGACGCTTACTATTTTGGAAAATTGTATAAGAAAAAGACCATCGGAGATCCCAGCCGGCCGGTGGAATATGAGGATATCCGGCTGGCAAACCGGCTGCTGTATGCTACGGCGATACTGGCCCTGGTGATTTTCGGGCTGGTGAAGCTGGCAGTTCTGGCCGTGCTGTGAGATGCAGCACAGGAAAGGAATATGGAGTTATGCAAAAGCACATACATGGCGGAGATGTCTATACTGCACATCCAAAAACAGACTATTCTGCCAATATTAACCCTTTGGGTGTACCGGAAAGCGTCCTGAACGCTGTGCGAAGCTGCGGGCAGGAGCTTTCCAATTATCCGGATCCTTCCTGCCGGAAGCTGCGGGCGGCTCTGTCCGCAAAGGAAGGAATCCCGGATGCCAACCTGATTTTTGGAAACGGCGCGGCAGAGCTGATTTTTGCTCTGGCCTTTGCCCTGCGTCCGAGAAAAGCGCTTTTAATGGCGCCGGGCTTTGCGGAGTACGAGCAGGCCCTTCTGGCGGCGGGCTGTGAGATTTCCTATTATGAGCTTTCCCAGGAGCATGGCTTTTCTCCGGGAGAGGATTATTTTGCACAGATCACGGAGGAGCTGGATATTGTCTTCCTCTGTAATCCCAACAATCCCACGGGTGTCTGTCTGACACCGGATTTTCTGGAAAAAGCGGCCTGTCTGTGCCGGGAAAAAGGTGTCTGTCTGATTCTGGACGAATGCTTTAACGGATTTTTGGATGAACCGGAAAGCTGCAGCCTGAAAAACAGGCTGTTTGAATATGAAAATTTATTTATTTTAAAGGCTTTTACCAAACTGTATGCCATGCCCGGACTGCGTCTGGGCTATGGCCTATGCGCCGATACGGATCTGCTGGAGAAGCTTCAGGCGGTTCTGCAGCCCTGGAGTGTGTCCATTCCTGCTCAGGAGGCCGGATGGGCGGCACTCCAGGAAGACGTGTATGTGGCAGAGGCGCGCAGAATGGTAAAGCAGGAGCGTGCCTTTTTGACAGAAAAGCTGGAAAGTCTGGGACTGACGGTTTTTCCGGCTTCGGCGAATTTCATTTTTTTCAGAGGCCCCAAAGGTCTGGCGGCGAAAACGCTGGAGAAGGGTTATCTGATCCGGGACTGCAGCAATTACCGGGGACTTACGGAAGGATTTTACCGGATAGCTGTGCGCAGACCGGAGGAGAACCGGGAATTTACCCAAACGCTTGCCGGTATTCTTGCGGCAGAAGGGATGTGAAAAAATGGCAAAGACAATTATGATACAGGGAACCATGTCCAATGCGGGAAAGAGTCTGCTGGCAGCCGGGCTCTGCCGGATTTTTAAGCAGGACGGCTATAAGGTCGCGCCTTTTAAATCCCAGAATATGGCTTTGAATTCCTTTATTACGGAAGAGGGGCTGGAGATGGGACGGGCCCAGGTCATGCAGGCGGAGGCAGCAGGAATCCGGCCTTCGGTGTACATGAACCCCATTCTGCTGAAGCCCACCAATGATACGGGTTCTCAGGTCATTGTAAACGGGGAGGTTCTGGGAAACATGAGCGCCCGGGACTATTTTGCCTATAAGAAAAATCTGATTCCGGCAGTTCTGGATGCTTTCCATAAGCTGGAAGAGGAATATGACATTATTGTTATTGAAGGAGCCGGGAGTCCTGCGGAAATCAATCTGAAACAGGACGACATCGTAAATATGGGGATGGCAAAAATGGCCAAGGCACCGGTTCTTCTGGTGGGAGATATTGATCGGGGCGGCGTGTTTGCCCAGCTGATCGGCACGGTAATGCTTCTGGAAGAGGATGAGAGGGCCATGGTCAAGGGCCTGATTATCAATAAATTCCGGGGAGATAAGACCATTCTGGACCCGGGAATTGTGATGCTGGAGGAAAAAGCAGGCATTCCGGTGGTGGGCGTGGCTCCCTACATGCAGCTTGAGGTGGAGGATGAGGACAGTCTGACGGAGCGCTTCAGCGGCAGTCAGGAGGTGGGGGTTATTGATATTGCGGTGATCCGTATTCCTCGGATTTCCAATTTCACGGATTTCAATCCCTTTGAAAGTATGGACGGTGTTTCGCTGCGCTATGTTCACAGTGTGGCTGAACTGAAGAATCCGGATATGATTATTCTCCCGGGAACCAAAAATACCATGGAGGACCTGCTCTGGATGCGTCAGAACGGGCTGGAAGCGGCGATATTAAAGGCTGCTGCGGCAGGGACAATAATTTTCGGAGTATGCGGCGGCTATCAGATGCTAGGGGAAACGCTGAGCGATCCCATGGGCTGTGAAGCGGGGGGAGAGCTCAAAGGCATGGGTCTGCTGCCCATGGATACGGTCTTTGAAGAACAAAAAACAAGAACAAGAGTCAAAGGTATTTTTGGAAAGGTCGAAGGTCCCCTTTCCGGACTGAGCGGGACAAAACTGGAGGGCTATGAGATCCATATGGGTGCCAGTACCCTGAAGGAAGGCTGCCATTCCATGACGAAAATTACAGATTATGCCAGAGGTGAGGAACAGGGCCGGGAAAAAGAAGACGGCGCGTACTGCAAGAATGTATACGGCACCTATGTCCATGGCATTTTCGACAGGGAGAAGGTGGCCAAGGCTGTTGTGACGGATCTGGGACGCCGGAAGGGAATTGACGTAAGTCAGATCACCGGTGTGGATTTTCAGGCCTTTAAGGAACAGCAGTATGATATTCTTGCAGCAGGATTAAGAGAACACTTGAATATGAAGCGAATTTATGAGATACTGGAAGCAGGAATCGGAAAGGATGTGTCAGAATGAAAGTGGAGCTGGAAAATGTGCTGCCCCGGGAAATTGAAACCAGGAGCTTTGAAATCATTACCCAGGAGCTGGGGGATACGCCTCTGATTCCCGGAACAGAACTGATTGTAAAGCGGTGTATTCATACAAGTGCAGATTTTGACTACGCGAAAAACCTCTGTTTTTCCGAGCAGGCAGTGGAGAAGGCGCTGAAAGCCCTTGAAAAGGGTGCCTGCATTGTCACGGATACGCAGATGGCGAAGGCCGGGATCAATAAAAAGGCTCTTGCCCGCTATGGCGGAGAGGTTTACTGTTTTATGTCCGATGAGGATGTGGCCAGGACGGCAAAAGAAAATGGGACGACCAGAGCCACTGCGAGCATGGATAAGGCTCTGTCTCTTGGAAAACCTCTGATTTTTGCCATTGGCAATGCTCCTACAGCGCTGGTACGGCTGTATGAGCTGATTGAAGAGGGCAGGCTTGCACCGGAGCTGATTATCGGTGTACCGGTGGGCTTTGTCAATGTTGTGGCATCCAAGGAACTGATTATGCAGACAGAGGTTCCCTGGATTGTGGCAAAAGGGAGAAAAGGCGGAAGCAACATCGCGGCTTGTATCTGCAATGCGCTGCTGTACATGTTGAACAACAGCAGAGAGTGAGGAAGCTATGAAGAAAAACGGCCATTCAGCGGCCTATTTCCAGCCCGTTCTTTTGCTGCTTCTGGCGGCTGCCGTTATCGCCGGGGCGATTTTCGGAATCCGGGCTGCGGCAGGAAGCTTTTTAAAAGATGAGAACGGAGAGTGGGCGGATCTGATTAATCAGGAGGAGCCTGAACCGGTGATTATGACGGAGCCGGAAACCGAAGTTCAGACCGAAGCTGTGACGGAGCAGGTTACAGAGGCGGAAGTTCAGACTGAAACGGAGACTGAAACAGAATCCGAGACGGAACCAATGACCGAAGCGGTTTATCTGGTTTTGAAGGTGGGCTGTAATTTCCGGTCCGGTCCGAGTATGGACGCAGAGATTTACGGCACGAAGGAAGCGGGGATTACCGTGCGTTTCCTGGAGGATCTGGGCGGCTGGTATAAGGTAGAAATCGACGGTGTGACCGGATATATGGGATCCCAGTTCTTCTGATGGGAAGGCAGAAGAACGGAAAGGATAGGAAAAATCGTGTGGGGCAGCGCTTGGCCGTGTCTTCGGACGCGGTGTGAGCGGCTGCCCTTTCTGGCGTTTGTCAGGAATCCTCCGGACACGAGCCTGGAGATGAATGGACATAGAAACACTCGACTGCAAAAACAGAAAGGAAAAGGAGTATGAATGACTTTAAAGAATGGCTCTCAGACTATCTGATCTATTTTCTGATAGGGGCGGGTCTTCTGGGGGTTCTTTTGATCACACTGCTGGGAGTCGGCATTTATAAACTGGCGAATCAGACGCCGGAACCGACGTCGCAGACAGAGATCATTGCGGAAACGGAAAGTGAGGCGTCTTCTGAGACGGAAAGCGAGACGATGACTGAAAGGTTATCCGAGGCTGAGAGCGAGACAATGACCGGGAGGTTGTCTGAGACAGAAAGCGAGACAATGACCGGGAGGTTATCTGAGACAGAAAGCGAGACGCTGACTGAGAGATTATCTGAGGCGGAAAGTGAGGCGCTGACTGAGAGGTTATCTGAGGAGGAAAGTGAGCCGCTGACCGGAGCATTATCCAAGACGGAAAATGAGCCGATGACCGGGGAGTTATCCGAGACGGAAATCGAAAGGGCGCCGGAAACGGAGAGAGAAAGCGCGGCGGAGCCTGAGACCGGAAGCGTACCTGAGACGGAAGGTGTGTGGATGACAGAAGCGCCTGCGGAACAATCGCCGGTTTATCTGACCATGAAAGAGGCCTGCTATATTCGCACCGGCCCTGGTTATGAATATGATATTATTACCACCTATGAAGCGGGGACGGTTGTAGAATTCCTGGACGATGCCGGCGGATGGTATCACGTGAGGGTGGATGGTATTACCGGCTATATGGGAGCGCGGTTCTTTTAAGAATGCGAAACCAGAGTCGAAGCTCCAGAATGTTCTTGACAAGTCAGAAAAGTTGTTATATAACATATATAACAAAAATGAAATGTGAGTCGGGAGGTGGCATTATGACATTTTGGAAAATCAGTGATACACGCATCAGCTGCCGTGTTACTTTACAGGAGATCCAGGAAATGGGATTTGATTTTCAGGAGCTGACTCAGGACCGCCAAAAGACCGTTGATTTTCTGAGTAAAATTCTGGAAAATGGAAAGTCCGTCCTGGGACTGGAGCTCCCTGACGGCATACAGAGCTTTACCGCGCAGATGCTTCCGGATCAGAGTCTTCTGATTGTCATTTCCTGTGCGGATATTGATAAAGAAATTGATCGAAATATGGAGATGCTGCAGCAGCGGATTGAGGCGATGAATCAGCTGGCTGCTTCCGGGAAGATTGAACAGATTCTTTCTTTGGAAGGACAGGAAAAGGCAGATGCCTACAATGGGCTGATGGAAGAGATTGAAAATCTCCTCAGAAATCAGGAGGAGGAGGACAGTCCCGGGGAAACGCAGGTGGCAGAGGGGGTTTCCGGCGAGATTCGCCGGCTTGACAGTCCTGTTCCGTCGATCTGTCGGGTGTTGTTTCAGTCTCTGGATGAAACCATCGATTTCTGCAGTGCCCTTGGGATGGATGCTCTGCCGGTCAGCAGACTTTACAAGCATAAAGATCAGTATTATCTTTTTGCAGAGTTTTCCGGGGAAGCCAGCAGGAAACAGGCAGCAGGCTTTTTAAGCCTTGCGGGTGAATTCGGAGGAGATATCAGCGGAGAAGGAGTATCGGAGGCATTTCTGAAGGAGCATGATAAATGCATGATTCAGGAGAAAGCCATCGAGAAACTGGGAGATCTGCAGAGCAGATCATGAGGATCCGGAAAGCTGACAGAGAGGGGCATCGTCTTGCGGAAGATTCCTGTGAGTCGTATAAGCAGGGTATCCGATTGGCAATGATATGGCACAGCGTAAAAAAGCGAACCACCAGAACCGTGGTTCGCTTTTTCTTGCTTATTCTTTGACAAACAGCTCACATTCTCAGATTCCCGTCCCTTTTCAGGCTGTGCTTTTCAGGTTCGGTTACGCATTCAGCTTACGGTAAGCTTACATTTTACAAGCTTTCCGCTGGCACTTCGCACCTTCAGAATTGTTTTGCCGGGCTGCAGAGCTGTGACAACGCCTTTGGAGCTGATCCTGGCCACATAGGGCTTGGAGGAAGAATAGGTAAGCTTGTCATTGGCGGTCAGAGGAGTCCGGGTAACCTGCAGAGTCACCTTCTTTCCGACGGCCAGAGACATGGCTTTTTTACTCAGAGTCAGTTTGGTGGTTTTGACCACACTTTTTTGTACCTTGACCAGAACGGAAGCAGTGGCGCCGCTCTTCATGGTAAGGGTAATCCGGGCAGTTCCGGTGGCCTTTGCCTGAATTTTTCCGGTTTTTGAATTGACAAAGGCAACCTGCGGTTTGGAGGAAGTCCATTTGGAAATCACGTCACCGGAGGTCTTCGTCTTGATTTTTACAGCAGTGGTCTGCTGTTTGATCTGAAGAGTGATACTGGAAACATTCAGTGTGACCCTGGCAGCCTTTTTCGGGATAGTCTGGGTCTGTTTGGCGTTACAGAGCCTGCAGGTTCGGACCCTGATCCCGGTCTGGAAAATCGTCGCCTGTTTCGTGACTGTCCAGCTTCCGTATTTGTGAGATAAAGCAGCCACTGTACGGGTTGAGGAAGGATTGCTCTGCCCGCAGATCGTGCAGTGAATGGAAGAGCTGCCGGCTGCACTGCAGGAGGGTACCTGATCAACGGTGTATGCGGTATCCCACTGATGGGTGTGGGAATTGCTCAGGTCGTAGGATGCAGATGCCATGGGGTAGGCGGCATTGAAGGAGGAAGTCCGGAACTTGGCATCGCGGATATGATTGGAAAAATCTGCATTGCTTTTTAAAAAGTACCAGTATGTGGTTTTTCCGCTGCTGCTGTCCCAGGTACTGTCCAGATTGTAATAGGAATTACCGATCTTTACAATATTCCAGCCATGGCGTTCGCCGCCGCCGGTCCCGGAAATAAACCGGGTCTGCAGTCCAGCCATACGCAGCATCCGGTATACGAGGCTGGCATAGCCCTGGCAGACCGCGGTCCCCTTGATCAGAGCATTGTAAGCGCTGAACTTTCCGGTGGTGGAGTCGTTCAGAGAAGCGTAGTCATAGGTGACATGACTGGTTACATAGTCGTAAATGATTTTGGTTTTTTCATAGTCACTTTTGCCGTCCAGACCCAGGGAAGCCATCAGGGTGTTCAGCACGGAAGTCAGCTTTTTTTCCTGGGAAGCAGTGGAAAAATAGGTGACGGCAAGATTTACGGTATACTGATAGCGGGAACCGGATTTGGCAGTATCGTAGCTTCCCTTATAGCCGCCATAGTGCCAGCGAAGGTAATCCCCTTCATTTGGGGCTCCGGTGGGACTGTATTCCATAGAATTATAAACAAGGGTGGATATGGTATTCTGCATATCGGAGATGGCAGAGGAAGATACCAGAGTAAACGAAATCAGGGGTTCCCGGGCAATCAGCTGGCCTTTTATGTATTCGGATGCTGCGGATGAACTGCTGAAGGAGGGGATCTGGGTCAGCGAGCGTGCAAAGGGTCGGCTTTCCTGAGCCTCCTCCAGGGACAGCAGATCCCGGGTGGTCAGTGTATCGGTATATTCCGGATTGACTGCAGCAATGGGCTGCTCTTCGCAGAAGGCGGTACATCCCAAAAGCAGGAAAAGCAGCAGCAAAGGCAGTAATAAGTAACGTTTTTTCTTCATGAAGTGCCTCCGATTTTTTTCTTTCATCATACCGGAAAAATTCGGAAGAATCAAGTATCTTTCTGAGATTCCAGTAACTGGGAAAGAGAATGGAAGGAATATCCCATTTCTTCCCACTTTGTCAGAAGTTCATCGAGGATTTCCCCGTTGGTTCGGGAAGTACTGTGCAGCAGGACAATGGCGCCGGGGTGGATCCGTCCGAGAAGCTTCTGAAACGCTTCTTCTCTGGTGGGCTGCCGGTCTTCCTGCCAGTCCACATAAGCCAGACTCCAGAAAAAGGTGGTATACCCCATCTCCTGGGCCATTTTCAGATTGCTCTCACTGTATTTTCCCTGAGGCGGACGGTAATAGGGAGTCATTTTCTCACCGGTGATGCTTTCATAGAGCTGTTCCACCTGGGTGAGTTCACTGGAAAACGCTTCCATGGTGGACAGCTTTGACATATCCGGGTGATGATAGGTGTGATTTCCCACCGTATGGCCTTCCACAGCCATTCGCTTTACCAGTTCCGGACTGGTTTCCAGAAAATTCCCAACAACAAAAAAGGTGGCGGGAGCCTGGTGCTTTTTCAGTGCATCCAGAATAGCCGTCGTATTTCCATTTTCATAGCCGCAGTCAAAGGTCAGATACAGCACTTTTTCTTCTGTATCCTGGGCGTAATAGGCATCGTAAACTTTCAGCTCCTCAAAGGTGGCATTTGCCACTGGCGGTTTGCCTTCTTCCTGAAAGCTCAGGCCCCAGCTGCCTTCCGCGGAAGCGTTCAGAGAGGCGGCTTCTCTGGCGGAAAAGCGGCGGATAGCCAGCCGGCCGGCAAGAAGGAGAGCGGTAAAAAGGAGGATTGCTGTGAGAGCAGAGGTCCGGGATAATTTTTTCATGAGATGCATGGGATATCCTGTTTTTTATTTTCAATATATGACGCTGTGGTCAAAAGATGTCATTTCCACTTTTTTAAGATTTGTTTAGAAAAAGTTTCTGGACGCGGAGAGAGGGATATGCTAAAATGGTTCTTTTATATAGTGGAATTACAGAAGAGGAGAAGGCTGTGCTGCAGAGAATTGCCAGAAAGGTTGGAGAAAACATCAGGCACGGACTTGAAACAAAATCGAATCAGGAGGAATGACGATGGAAGAAAACAGAAAAATGATTGAAGAATATTGCAGGGATTACGCGGGAATCTGTGAAAAAGAGGACGATATTCCGGAGGAACTGCTGGGGGTATACGGAGTTAAGAGAGGATTGAGGGATAAACAGGGAAACGGAGTCCTGGCAGGACTGACCAATATTTCCAAGATCGAGGCCTTCCGCATGGAGGACGGTCAGAAGATACCCTGCGAAGGAAAGCTGTGGTACCGGGGCTATAATGTACTGGATCTGGTAAAGGGCTTTACCGGAAAACGGTATGGATTTGAAGAAATCGCCTATCTGCTGCTGTTCGGGGATCTGCCGAATCAGCAACAGTATGAAAAATTTCAGGAAATTCTGGCCATGGGACGCACCCTTCCCACGAATTTCACCAGAGATGTGATTATGAAAGCGCCCAGCGCGGATCTGATGAATTCCATGACACGAAGTGTTCTGACCCTTGCGTCCTATGATGAGAATACCAATGACCTTTCGCTGGAAAACGTTCTGCGTCAGTGTCTGGGCCTGATCAGTGTGTTCCCCATGCTGGCGGTTTACGGGTATCACGCCCATAATCATTACAACTGCAACGAAAGTCTTTATATACACCGGCCTCAGGAAGAGCTTTCCACGGCGGAGAATATTCTTCTGATGCTGCGCCCGGATAAGCAGTATACCCCTCTGGAAGCCAAGGTACTGGATCTGGCGCTGGTTCTGCATATGGAGCATGGCGGCGGAAATAATTCCTCCTTTACCACCAGGGTCGTGACCTCTGCTGGCTCGGATACCTATTCGGTGATTGCGGCAGCTCTGTCCTCCCTGAAGGGGCCCAAGCACGGCGGTGCCAATATTAAGGTTGTGGAAATGATGAATGACCTTCGGGAAAAGGTTTCTGACTGGACAGACGAGGAGGAAGTGAAACATTATCTGGAGAGACTGCTGCTAAAAGAAGAATTTGATCAGAAGGGCCTGATCTATGGAATGGGCCATGCGGTCTATTCTCTTTCGGATCCCAGAGCCCAGGTATTCAAGAGCTTTGTGGAGCAGCTTGCCGCAGAAAAGGGACGGAATGAAGACTTTGCCCTGTATTCTATGGTGGAGCGTCTGGCACCTCAGGTGATTGCCGAAAAGCGTCATATTTATAAAGGAGTCAGCGCCAACGTGGACTTTTACAGTGGATTTGTGTACAGTATGCTGGACATTCCGCTGGAATTGTATACGCCGATTTTCGCCATGGCCAGAATCGTGGGCTGGAGTGCCCACCGTGTGGAGGAACTGGTGAATATGGATAAAATTATCCGTCCGGCCTACAAGAGCATTATGAAGGAAAAGGAGTATCTCCCGTTGGAGAGCCGCTGAAGAAAATGAACGGAATTTATATGGCGGAGCTGATGCCGCCATCCGAAATAAAAGAATTGATCAGCCAGACAGGAGCAGGCGTGGAACTGCTCCGTTTTGGCGTTTCTGAAAATCTGGAGCATTTGCCGGAGCAGCTGAAGATTGCCGAAAAGGAGCTTCTGGAATATGGAAGTCCGGAAATTACTCTCCATGGCCCTTTTCTGGATCTGAACCCGGCCAGCTACGAGTCTCTGGTCCGGGAAGCTACATTTCGGCGTTTTGAGCAGTGCTACCAGGCAGCCCGCTGTCTGGGTGCGAGAAAAATCGTATACCATACCTGCCGGATTCCGGCCACGGTTTATCTGGAAGGCTGGGCAGAACGGATGGCCGATTTCTGGAACCGATTTCTGGATGGAAAAGAGGGAATTACCGTCTGCATGGAGAATGTGTTTGAACCGGAATACGAAGGAATTCTTCAGACAGCACAGGCAGTTTCCCATCCGGATTTTTCCATTTGCCTGGACATCGGCCATGTTCACTGCTTTTCTGAACGTCCGCCGGGGGAATGGATTCATGCGCTGAAGGGTCGGATCAGCCATGTGCATCTTCATGACAATGACGGAAGCAGAGATGCACATCTGGCCTTATCCGAGGGGACCATTGATCTGGAGGAGATCTTTGGTGCCCTGAAAACAGAACGGAATCTGACCTGGACGGTAGAATGCCGGTCAGGGGAGGATGTTCGGAAATCGATTCGGATCCTGCAGAAAATGACCGTGCAGAATTGAACAAAGGAGGAAGGACAGGCGGGAAGAAATAAGCAGCAAGAAATAAGCGGAAGTACCGGATTGGGTATTGTTCCTTCCTGGATGTTTATGGTAAAATAAGGGCAGAACAAAAAGGGGGAGGGAAGGAAATGAGAAAAGCGGGTAAGGCAGCGCTTTTGCTCTGTGCCATTCTGCTTCTGCCGTTCCATGTCCGGGCTCTGGAAGAGACAGAAGCAGCCCTTAAGGCTGCTTCCGATGATGATCAGGAAAAGATCATTGTCATCGATCCGGGGCATCAGGGAAGCTGGGTGGATATGAGTGCGCAGGAGCCCATTGGACCGGGAGCAGAGCAGACCAAGGCCAAAGCCAGTACCGGCACCGCTGGACTTTATTCCGGGATTCCGGAATATGAGGTGAACCTGGAGGTATCCCTGGTTTTGCGGGACGAGCTGGAGTCCAGAGGCTACCGGGTGATTCTGACCAGAGAGGACAACGATATTGCCATCAGCAATAAGGAGCGGGCGCAGCTTGCCACAGAAGTGGGAGCGGATATCAGTGTACGGATTCATGCAAACGGCAGTGATGATCACAGCATGGCAGGAGCCCTTACGATGGCTCCTTCATCGGAGAATCCCTACGTTTCTGATCTTGCAGAGGCTAGCTATGAGCTTTCCGCGCAGATTGTGGAGCATTATTGTCAGACCACAGGGCTGACAGATCTCGGTGTGCTGACTGCGGATGGGATGACAGGGATCAACTGGAGTACTGTTCCGGTGACGATTCTGGAAATGGGTTTTATGACTAACGAAGAGGATGACCGGTACATTACGGACAGCAGCCATCATCAGAGGATGGCGGAGGGAATTGCGGACGGGATTGATGCCTATTTCGGTGTGACGGATCAGGAGAAGGTTTCCAGTCCGGAAGAAGGCCGGGGGCCGGATATGGAAGGATTGAAGACTCTGCTGGAAAGGGTCTATCTGGACGATCTCGAAGCTTCCGGAGAGAGCTGGTCAGCAGCCATTCTGGATCTGAACAGCCGGGATTCTTGCATGATTCGGGCAGATCAGTTCATGCAGTCGGCCAGCGTCATTAAAATGTTTATTATGGCAGCGGTATACGAGCGGGCGGTCTTTGCTGAGGAAGCAGGCAAAGAACTGATTTACATGGGAGAAAGCTACGACGGCGAGCTGAAGGATCTTCTGACCGCCATGATTACGGTCAGTGACAATGATGCGGCCAATGAGCTGGTACGACGCCTGGGGCAGGGTGATTTTTACGCGGGAGCTGCGGTTGTCAATGAATTCTGTCAGGAACATGGATTTACAGCTACCCATATGGGCCGTCCTTTCCTGGCGGAGAATCCTACGGATGATAATTATACTTCAGCGGCGGACTGCTGCAGGCTGTTGGAGGAGCTTTACAGCGGAGAGCTTATCACCGTGGATGCGTCCATGCGGATGCTGGAGCTTCTGAAGGGACAGACCCGTACCGGGAAGATCCCGGCAGGCGTTCCGGCGGAGGTGGAGACAGCCAACAAAACCGGCGAGATGCCCTCAGGGTACGGTTTGGGAAGCATTGAAAATGATGCTGCCATCGTATTTTATGGGCGATATCCCTATGTGATCTGTATTCTGTCAAACAACATCGCGGACAATGGAGCTGCGCAGAATACCATTGTCCGGATTTCATCGGCGGTTTACGATTATCTCTCCGGATCGGAACGGTGAGATCTGCCTCCGAAGGAAATGCTCCAGGAGAATGATACAGGAAAAATGCTTCATTAAAAGAATGATTCGGTAAAAGAATAATCCAGTAAAAGAATGATTCAGTAAAAGGAGGAAAGATTATGAGTAAAAAGAGTGTGTGGGATACCGTTCTGACATCCGCATTTCTGATTCTTTGCGCACTGCTTGTCAGTCTGACGGGACTTTGCGCCGGAAAGGCTCATGCGGAGCCCAAGGCCTTCGAATACCTGATTGCGGACAGTGACACCCGTTATCTGAGCAGGGAGGAAATTACTTCCATGCCGGTGCAGGTGGTCTGCTATGCAAAAAATGAAATTTATGCCCGCCGGGGCAGAACCTTTGTATCCAAGGAACTGTCCGGATATTTCGGTGAGCAGCCCTGGTATTACGGATTCATCAGTCCCGAGGATTTTTCCAATTCCCTGCTGAACCAGTATGAAGCTGCCAATGTGCAGCTTCTGACTGAACGGGAGAAGGAACTGATGCCGGGCGGTTATGTGCTGGATCGTTCCGGATACAGCTATGATACAGTCTATCAGTATCTGTATGGAGGAGAGGTGCTGGTTGACTGGCTGGTGGACAGCAGCTACATTTTCCCGGACAGCGATACCCGTTATCTGGAGCAGAGTGAGATTGACCGGCTGTCCCTGCAGGCGATCTGCTATGCGAAGAATGAAATTTTTGCCCGTCATGGTCGTATGTTTGTCTCTCAGGAGTTGACTGATTATTTCAATTCCAAGGACTGGTATGTGGGGAATATCCGGCCGGAGAATTTTTCCATGGCCATCTTTAATACTTATGAAACGGCCAATGTTCAGTTGCTTTCCGATTCGGAAAATGCCAGAATGCCAGGCGGTTATCAGCTGGATCAGCCAGGTTATGATATTTACAACCTGTCCGGAGGAGTGATGACGGACATGGATGTGACAGAAAGCGCGTTTATTTTCTATGACAGCGATACCCGTTATCTGACTGAATCGGAAGTTCAAAGCCTGTCACTGAAGATGGCATGTTATGCGAAGAATGAAATTTATGCCCGCCGGGGCCGGCTGTTCCAGTCTCAGGAGTTAAAGGATTATTTTGAGGAAAAAAGCTGGTATTACGGCAGAATCAGTCCGGAAAGCTTTTCTGATGAAATTTTCAATAAATATGAACTGGAGAATATCCGGGTATTGACCGAATGGGAATACTATCTGGATCCCAAGGGATACCAGCTGTATTAGAACGGTATAAGCCCGCATCGGAAGCAGAAACGGGCAGGATATCCTGCATCAGAAGTCAGGCTTTATGCCTGGCTTCTTTGATGGGGCGGAAGTTTTCCGGAAATGCGGGAGTCGATTTTTTCCTTTTCATCAGGAGAAAAATGTGATACGATAGCAGAAAAGATCGAAAAATGAGGAGTGAATGTTATGAAGAAATATCTTTCGGCAGTTCTGAAATGTCTTTTGCTTTGTGCGATTCTGATTCTGCCGTCATCGGCGGCAGAGGCTGCCGTCAAGTATCAGCAAAAGTATGCGGTTCCTTTTGAGAGTGGAATATGGTATGCTGGGTATGAATATGTACCGGAGCTGGATGGAAATGCCAAGATCAAGAAGGTTGTATGGAAGTCCGGGAACTCTGCCAAGACAACGATCTATACCGGATCGGAGCAGAGCCTGTATGCGGCGATCCTGTTTAAAACAACGGGAACGACGAAAGTATACCGCACTGTTACCTTAAAGAGCGGCAAAGTGATTAAAACTACCTATATCTTCCAGGTTTATAAGAAAAATACCTGGTTTAAAAACGGCGGGTACACGTATTATTATCTTCCCAATGGGGACTATGCCGTGGACAAGTGGATCGGCGATAAGTATGTGGACAGTTATGGTCACCTGAATGCGCGGTTTGAGAAGATATCTTCAGGGGTCCGTTACCGGAAGGAAGACGGCACTTACGCGAAGAACGAATGGGTTACGGCTTCAGACGGCAGTGAATACTTTTTTGACAGAAAAGGGCTCATGGTGAAAAACAAATGGGTGGATGGCTGCTATCTTCAGAAAGATGGAAAGAAGAAAGAGGGTCTGGTGAAGAAAAGCAATGGCTGGAAAATGGTGCGCTATACCTGGTACGGGGAGGACGAATACGTCACGAACCGTTGGGAAACCGTAAATGGATCGAAGGTTTATTTCGACAGCAAAGGAAACCAGGTTAAGAACCAGTGGAAAAAGATTGACGGGAAAACCTATCATTTTAACAAATCCGGTTATCTGGATACGAGCAAATGGATTAACGGCTATTATGTGAATGCGGACGGCTACCGGATCACCAGCCAGCGCGTGGGGGATTTCTATGTCAACAGCAAGGGGCAGAGAGTCGCGGGCAAATGGATCGGCGGTTACTACGTGGACGAAGACGGAAAGATTGTAAAAAATCAGTGGCTCAATGGCGTTTACGTAGGTCTGAACGGCAAGAAGATCAAGAACATGCGCTATACCAGCGGAACGGTAGCGGTTAACGGTGCCTGCCTGCTGGCGACCAAAAGCAAGCTCAAACAGCTGGTGTCCGTGGGGAAAAAAGAGGTCGGAAAGCCTTATATCTGGGGCGGAAACGGTCCGGATGGCTATGACTGTTCCGGATTTGTCAGCTACTGCTACCGGTCCATCGGCATTACGCTTCCCAGAACCACTTACTATATGTATGATTCCGGTGTGGATATTGATCCTCATGATGTAAGTGAATGGCAGATTGGGGATCTGCTGATTAATCAGGGTACCGCGGACGGAGGCGGAGGCGGCCACGTGATTATGTATATCGGAAAAGGTAAGGTGATTCAGTCGACCTCCGGCGGCGTCCAGGTGGGGAATGCTTACGATTTTGTGGGCAGATATGCCAGAGTCAAGAGAATTTTGTATGTAAAATAAGCGGAAGGATCTCATGAATTGCAGCGATGCACATGGAGGAAAAGTAAGACAGTCTGCAGGGAAAGCGGCTGTCTTACTTCTGCGAGATCAGATCATTTACAGAGTAGAGAATAAGGAAACTGGAGACAAAAAACAGATAATAAGAAACGGAAAACAGGAAATGGATTAAAAACTGATCGGATTTCCAATCAGGTAATAAGGAAGGTAAGATTATGGTTGCAGATAGAATTGCAAAGCTTCGTGCCGTTATGAAGGAAAAAGGGGTGGACGCTTATCTGGTTCCCACAGATGATTATCATTGCTCCGAATATGTGGGAGAGTTTTTTAAGTGCAGAAAATATATTACAGGCTTTACCGGTTCGGCCGGAACTGCTGTAATTATGGAGGATATGGCCGGTCTGTGGACCGATGGCCGCTATTTTATTCAGGCAGAGCGCCAGATCCGGGGAAACGGCGTAGAGCTGTTTAAAATGGGGGAGCCTGGTGTACCGACTGTACATGAATTTCTGGAGAAAAATCTGAAGAAGGGCCAGTGCCTGGGCTTTGACGGGAAGACTATGGCTGCCGGAGAGGCAGAGAAACTGACTGTGACCATGGAAGCAGCGGGAGTGCGTATTTCCTGCCAGGAGGATCTGATTGGGAAAATCTGGGAGGACCGGCCGGAACTTTCCTGCGAACCGGTATCCGAGCTGGATATCCGCTGGTGTGGGAAATCCCGAGAAGAGAAGTGCAGAGAGATCCGGGAGTCTATGAAGAAAAAGGGCGCGGATGTATTTTTGCTGACTTCTCTGGAAGATATTGCCTGGCTTCTGAATATTCGCGGAGGAGATATTCACTGCTGTCCGGTGGTTCTGGCATATCTGATGATGACAGATGCGGAAATCCGGCTCTTTGCCAATGAGAAGGCCTTTCCGGAGGATGTGAAGAAGGATCTGGAAAAGGACGGCGTTTCCATTCAGCCATATGATGCAGTTTATGAGGAAGTAAAGAAGATTCCGGAAGGCAGCATTGTTCTTCTGGATAAGGAGAAAGTGAATTACCTGCTTGCACGGAATATTCCGGAAAAGGCAGGTGTCCTGAATCATCAGAATCTGACACTTCTGCCGAAGGCCATAAAAAATCCGGTGGAAGTGGAGAATGAGAAGATCGCCCATGTGAAAGACGGTGTGGCAGTCACCAGATTTATTTACTGGCTGAAGAATAATGTGGGAAAAATCCCCATGACGGAGCTGAGCGTCACGGAGCATCTGTACGAACTGCGCAGCCAGCAGGAGCACTTCGTGGACAACAGCTTTGACCCCATTGTTTCATACGGAGAGCATGCGGCCATGAACCATTATTCCGCCACGCCGGAAACGGATATCCCCATTGAAGCAAAGGGCTTTTTGCTGGCAGATACGGGCGGACATTACCTGGAAGGCTCCACGGACATCACGAGAACCATTGCCATGGGCGAGCTGACAGAAGACCAGAAGATGCATTTTACCGCAGTACTGCGGGGAACACTGAACCTGGCGGCAGCAAAATTCCGCTATGGCTGTACGGGACTGAATCTGGATTACCTGGCCAGGCAGCCCCTCTGGGAATTGGGCGAGGACTTTAATCACGGTACAGGCCATGGCGTCGGCTACCTTCTCAGCGTACATGAAGGTCCCAATGGCTTCCGCTGGAAAAAGATTCCGGGCCGCAGTGAGGAAGCAGTGCTGGAGGAGGGTATGATCACCTCTGACGAGCCGGGCTACTACGTAGAAGGCGAATACGGCATTCGCCATGAGAATATGATTGTCTGCAAAAAGGCAGAAAAGAATGCCTTCGGTCAGTTTATGTGCTTTGAACATCTGACCATGGTTCCTTTTGATCTGGATGCGGTGGTTCCGGAGCAGATGAGCGCCAGAGAGCGCACCCTGCTGAATGAATATCATGCCCAGGTTTACGAGAAGATTTCACCTTATCTGGAGGCGGAAGAGAAGGAATGGCTGAAAGAGGCCACAAGAGCTATTTAACTGCTGCAGGATTCTGACAGTCTGGCATAGTAGGGCTGGCAGCAGAGAGATTTATTTGCTGTTGATAAAAAAAGCATCATACAATAACGGAGAAATCCGCTGCTGCGTGATGCTTTTTTTCTGTGCCAGGAGAAAACTGAAAATTTCGGAGGTTATCTGAAATAGTATGATACCAGGATTGTGGAAGTGCGAAGCACGGAGAAATCGACGGAAGGCTCATTTGTCGGGTAACTCATAGTATGCCTGTGAAGACAAAATCCCTCTTGTTACAATTTCGATAAGAGAGCGAAAAGGATTTCTGAAATCAGGATTTCCGTGCATAGAGCTTTTCAACCTGACTGATCAGCGCATACAGCCCCATGGCAATGATGCAGAGGATGACGATGGATAAAATGACCAGATCCAGCTTAAAAACCTGACTGCCATAGATGATCAGATATCCAAGGCCCTGTCTGGCGCCGATGAATTCTCCGATGATGACACCTACCAGGCACAGGCCGATGTTGACTTTCATAATACTGATAATCAGCGGGATCGTAGAAGGAATGACCACCTTTACCAGCGCATCCCGCTTTTTTCCGTGGAGGGTATAAATCAGCTTCAGCTTTTCCGGATCGGTTTCCTGAAAGCCTGTGTAGAGGTTCAGAACCGTGCCGAAAATGGCGACGGAGATGCCGGCTACCACGATGGTCCGCACATTGGCTCCCAGCCAGACGATGAGCAGGGGCGCCAGGGCCGATTTTGGCAGGCTGTTCAGAATTACCAGGTAGGGTTCCAGCACCTGGGAGACGGAGGGCAGCAGCCAGAGGAGAACGGCGGTCAGTACTCCCAGCACCACGACCAGGGCAAAGCTGACCAGGGTTTCGGCCAGGGTCGTTCCCACGTGGAGAAACAGGGAGCCGTCTTCCAGCATGCGCAGGAAGGTTCTTCCGATGCGGGAGGGGCTGCTGAAAAAGAAGCTGTCAATCCAGTCCAGATCAGCTGCTGTCTCCCATAAAATGAAAAAAGCCACAGCCAGAAGGATCCGTGCGGTGGTCACAAGGCGTTTATGGCGCAGGACGCTTTTCAGATAGCGGATCTGATAAGAGGAATGTTCAGGCATAGCTGTTCAGCTCCTTCCAGATCAGATTGAAATAGTCTTTGAATTCCGGCGCGTTTCGTGCTTTCATTGGTGTGCGGTCGGGAATGCAAAATGCAATGGGAACAATCCGGCGGATCCTGGCAGGACGGCTGGACAGAACGATTACCCGGTCAGCGGTACTGATGGCTTCGGAGAGGTCATGGGTAACCAGGAGAGCAGTTTTATGCTCTTTTTTTATGATTCCCGCAATGTCGTCGCAGACGGAAAGGCGTGTCTGATAATCCAGCGCGGAAAAGGGCTCATCCAGAAGAAGAAGATCCGGATTTAAGGCAAGAGTGCGGATGAGAGCAGCTCTTTGTCGCATTCCGCCGGAAAGCTCCGAGGGGCGGGAGTTTTTGAAGCTGGAAAGGCCATAGGAGTCCAGCATGTTTTCCACACGCATCCGGGATTTGGCATCCAGCCGCTTCTGGATTTCCAGGCCCAGAAGCGCGTTGCTGCGGATGGTGCGCCATTCAAACAGGTGATCCTTCTGAAGCATATATCCGATGCCGGTATTAAAATCCTTCACATCCCTGCCGTGCAGAAGAATCCGCCCGGATTCCGGTGTGAGAAGGCCGCTGACCAGGGAGAGTAATGTGGATTTTCCGCAGCCGCTGGGACCGACGATGGCCACAAATTCGCCTTCTGTCAGGGAAAAGGTAATGTCTGACAGGGCAAAGGTCTCGCCGCTTTCACTGTGGTAGGCAAAGCTTACGTGATTGACTTCTAAAAGTGGCTGCATTCTGTGCCTCCTTAAAAATCTCTTCTATCTTATTCTATGAAAACAGGGGAAAATGGTGTATAATGAAGGGCATTGCGAGACGGAGAAGAAATCCGGAAGAATGGAGAAAGAGCCTGGCAGGGGAGAGACCCTGTCCGCCGGCGGGAGGAACAAGGATGCGGGAAAATTATCAGAAAGAGCTGGAAAAAATTCTGGAAGAAACGAAAGGAACGGTGCCATCGCTGCTGCTTCACAGCTGCTGTGCGCCCTGCAGCAGCAGAGTGCTGGAATATCTCTCGGAGTATTTCCGGATTACGGTTTTTTATTTTAATCCGAATATTTCTCCGGCGGAAGAATATGAGAAACGGGTGGAGGAGCAGGAGCGCCTGGTGCGGGAAATGCCGCTGAAAAATCCGGTGTCCGTCCTGGAAGGACGTTATGAGCCGAAGGAATTTTATCAGGCTGTGAAGGGGCTGGAGCATATCCCGGAGGGAGGTCTCCGCTGTGAAGCCTGCTTTCGGCTTCGCCTGCAGGAGGCGGCCCGGGTGGCGGCAGAAGGGGGATTTGACTATGTAACCACCACACTTACCATCAGCCCGTTGAAAAATGCGGAGGCCCTGAACTGTATCGGAAGGGAATGCGCGAAAAAGGAGGGCGCTGTCTGGCTTCCATCGGATTTTAAGAAGAAGGACGGCTATAAGCGGTCGATTCAGCTGTCCGCTCAGTACGGCCTTTACCGCCAGGATTACTGTGGATGCATTTTTTCGAAAAAAGAGCGGGAAGAACAGAAAAAGGCGTATTGTGCTGAAAAATAAAATATGATAGACTAGTATAACCCACACAAAATAACCTTATGTTTCGCTGGTCTGCTTTCCCGACAGCACAGGTGTAAAATCCTCAGCGTAGCCCGCTACGCCTGCGTTTTTACACCTGCACTCTCGAAAAAGCATCCTCACCGAAACAGTAAGGTATTTCGTGTGGGTTATACTAGTATACAGACTGAAAAATGAGGAGTGAAGACCATGGCACAGCTTTGGGGCGGCCGTTTCACAAAGGAAACGGACAAACTGGTTTATAATTTCAATGCCTCCATTTCCTTTGATCGGAAATTCTACCG
>JAXEJQ010000036.1:0-27658 GCA_034101475.1 Candidatus Limivivens sp. | reverse complement strand
TCTGTGGGGGCCTCTGTCACCGGCTCTGTTGGATCCTCTGTCACCGGCTCTGTGGGAGCCTCTGTCACCGGCTCTGTGGGAGCCTCTGTCCCGGGCTCTGTAGGAGCCTCTGTCACCGGCTCTGTAGGAGCCTCTGTCACCGGCTCTGTGGGGGCCTCTGTCACCGATTCCGTGGGCAGCTCCGTCTGTGACTCCGCGGACTGCTCAATCACAGGCTCCGTGGACGACTCTGATACTGCTCTGGAAGCAGCTTCATCCATAACAGGCTGCTCTGACTCCGTGGGCGGATCTGACACCGGCTCCGTGGGTGAGTCTGACACCGGCTCCGTGGGATCCTCTGTCCCTTTCCCCATTTCCTCACTTTCCACAGAAGGCATCTCCTGTTCCTCTGAAGAAGCACGCAGGATCAGCTCATTTGGCATCAAAACCGCATTCGCCGCATATTCCGGATCTTCATAATCATAACTGCTGCCATCATCCACCGGATCTGCAATCGGTGTGATATTATTCAGCTTCTGCAGTTCTTCCTTAGCTGTCAGGAGCTGAAGTTCAATGGATTTCCTGCTGATCTCTGCTGATTCCAGATCCAGCTCCAGCAATGTCGTATCGTATGTCAGCAGCACATCGCCAATCTGTACCCGGTCACCTTCCTTGACCCGGACTTCTGCCACAACCTGATCGTTATCCAGGTGAACCTCCTGAATGGCATTGGATGTAATTGTTCCGGAAGAAGTCGTTTCATATCCCCACCAGCCGATATTCAGATAAGATACCGGCGTCACTTCCACAGGCGTAGTATTGCCTTTGGCAAACCGATACACACCATAGCCTCCTCCGAAGACTGCCAGGGTAACCAGAAGACCAATCAGGATAATGGTTCTCTTTTTCATGATGATCCCTCCTGTTCAGGCCGTTCAGAAATCTCCCCATCAAAAATATCAACGACCCGTTTTGCCGATTTTGCTACATTGCTGTCATGAGTAATCATGATCACCGTTACACCTTCTTCGTTGAGCTTTCCAAACAGCTCCAGCACCTGTTTGCTGGATTTGGAATCCAGAGCTCCCGTAGGCTCATCCGCCAGAAGGATTTTCGGGTTATTTACCATGGCTCTTGCAATCGCCACACGCTGTTTCTGTCCGCCGGAAAGCTGATTCGGCAGAAAATACAGACGTTCCGAAAGCCCCACCTTATCCAGGGCAGCCTCCGCCCTGCGCATTCTTTCTTTTCTGGGCACCTTTGCATAAATCAGTGGAAGAGCCACATTCTCAATGGCCGTTTCCTTCGGAAGAAGCTGGAAAGTCTGAAAGACAAAGCCCAGGCTGTGCAGCCGTACATCTGCCATCTTTCCTTCCGAAACCTTCAGCATATCCTGGCCATCCAGCATAAAGCTACCCCTGGTCGGCTTGTCCAGACAGCCGATAATATTCATCAGGGTGGACTTTCCGGAACCGGAAGGACCCATAATCGCCAGGTACTCTCCTTCTTCCACATGAAGCGTAATATCTTTCAGTACCGGAACGACCATGTTTCCCGTTATATAATCTTTATAGATATGATCTAATTCCAGTAACACTATTCTTCCTCCAATTCTGCACTGACAGGAGCACTTCCGTCTCCGATATCTTCCTCCGTGTAATCCTCAATCAGCAGCTCATCGTCAAAGCTTTCTGTCCCGTCTTCATAATCTTCGTCAAAATCCACATCTGTCTCAAACTCATCAAAAAAATCTGTATCTGTCTCAAATTCACCGAAGTCCATATCCGACTCCTCTTCCCAGTCCAGATCCTCGTAATCGCTGTCCTCTTCCCAGTCCTCCCACTCGATGTCATCCGCGTAATCCTCATCACCGGTATAATAATCACTGGTCTGATTGATATTCTTCTCCGCAGGATCCCCCTCTTTGATAGAACCATTGGGGAAGGCAATATAATCCTCTGCTGTGAGGCCGTCCAGGATCTCATATTTATCCTGATCCTCATCATATTCACCGAGAGTCACCCTGCGCTTTTCAATTTTATCCTTGCTGTTCGCCGCCCAGACATAGGGATCACCGTCATCCTGAACAATATAATAGCTGTTCAGCCACATGCCGCTTTTCTGATCTGCCTGGCCGTAATCCATCTCAATATAGACATGCTGACCCATAATCAGACCGTCGATGCTGTCCAGCTCCACATAGAACGGATAGTTGCTGGACTGGGTAGAACTGTCGCTGACCCCATAATAATAGTTATTGGTATTCTGTACCGGATTATCATAATCAATCTCTGAAAGATAACCTCTCCAGATCTGATCTTCATCCACTCTGGAGTGCACAATCACCGGTGAACCCTCAGCGAGACTGCTGCGGTTCTGCTCATTCAGAGTTCCTTTAATCCGGTACTGTCCCACTGCTACAATCGTCATGAGATAATTGGATTCATCATCAGAGGAATAAGAGTAGGAGCTGGAATTATCCGTATTATTGATGGATTTCACAATTCCGTTCAGTTCACTGGTCACGGTTGAATTGGCAATGTTTTTTTTCAGATTCTCGTTGGTCACCTGCTGCTTCTGCAGATCATACTGAGCCTTCTTCAGGCTGTTCTGAATACTCTGAATCTGCGTCGCATAGTCAAGCTGCTCATCCGCTCCTGCTTTTGCCTTATCAGCCTGCAGAGATGTAATCTGCGCATTGTAATTCTCAATATCGCCGTTGAGGCGGTCAATCTCAATCTCTCCTTCAATCAGGCTCTCTTCGGCATCCGTGGTATCATAAGCGAAAAGCTCCTGGCCAACCTGAACCTCATCCCCCACTTCCACAAACATTTCCTTTACTTTTTTATCAGAGCTGTTCTCCACATTCCAGGTTTTCTGCGGCTCTACGACACCTGCGAAACGCTGAATCACTCCGGTGCTGCCAAGTCCTGTCAGGGTCGCCACGGAATCCACAAAAACCGTATCGCTTCCTTCATCTGATCTGGAATCCTGGTTTCTGATAAACCATATAATAAACCCCACTGCCGCCGCAAGCAGGAGAAGAAAAAATACAATCAGAAAGCCTTTCTTCTTTTTTTTCATACTGATCCTCCATCTATGTATTGATTTCCGCACTCCCCACGGATAAAAATCTGAGCTGCAGCCTGTTTTCACTGACGCAGCCGGTTTTGGCTCCGTTTCATTATAGCACGCTCCCTGATTCATTGCCTACTTAATTTTTTTTTAATATTGTGAATTTCCGTTCACAAAAACGAAACGCCGATGCTGTTCACTCTGTGACCAGCATCGGCGGGACAGGCGGACTGCAGAACCGCTCAGATCAATGGATAACGGTCTGTCAGTTCTCTGACAATCGTCATTGCCTGCTCCTTATTTTCTTCATCTTTCAACATCAGAACAATGGCCTCGGCAATCCGGTCCATGTCTGCCTCCCTCATTCCCCTGGTGGTCACTGCCGGCGTCCCGAGACGGACACCGCTGGTGACAAACGCAGACTGCGGATCGTTCGGAATGGTATTTTTATTACAGGTAATATTGACACTATCCAGCAGATTTTCCACTTCCTTACCTGTTTTGCCCACGGATGTGAGGTCCACAAGCATCAGATGGTTGTCCGTTCCGCCGGAAACGATACGCACACCCCGATTCATCAGCCCCCTGCACAGTGCCTTTGCGTTTTTTACCACCTGTTCCTGATAGAGTCTGAATTCATCCGAAAGTGCTTCCTGGAAACATACAGCTTTTGCGGCAATCACATGCATCAGCGGTCCTCCCTGGGTTCCCGGGAAAATTGCCTTGTCAAAATGGAATTTTGCGGCATTTTCCTGGCTGGAAAGGATCATACCTCCTCTGGGTCCCCGAAGGGTCTTGTGCGTGGTGGTGGTCGTCACATCCGCATAGGGAATGGGACTCGGATGCAGTCCGGCTGCCACAAGACCTGCAATATGGGCCATATCAACCATCAGATAAGCACCTGCCTCATCTGCAATTTCACGGAATTTTTTAAAGTCTATCGTCCGGGCATAGGCACTGGCCCCTGCCACAATCAGCTTTGGCCTGCATTCCAGCGCAATCCTGCGGACTTCCTCATAATCAATTACACCTTCATCATTTACTCCATAGGGCACCGCATGGAAATATGCTCCTGACAGATTGGCAGGACTCCCATGGGACAGATGGCCGCCATGGGCCAAATTCATTCCCATAACGGTGTCACCCGGCTTCAGCATGGCAAAGAAAACAGCCATATTTGCCTGCGCTCCTGAATGTGGCTGTACATTGGCATACGTACAGCCGAACAGCTTTTTCGCGCGCTCTCTGGCCAGATCCTCCACCACATCCACACACTGGCAGCCGCCGTAATAGCGTCTGCCCGGATATCCTTCCGCGTATTTATTCGTCAGCGGACTACCCATGGCAGCCATCACCGCTTTACTTACCCAGTTTTCAGATGCGATCAGCTCAATATGGCTGTTCTGCCGTTTCTGTTCGCTTACGATTGCTTCCGCAATTTCCGGATCTACTGCAAATATTTCGTCCAGTGAATACATTTGTCTTTCCTCCTCATACACAGCATTGGAGATACCATACCAAAAAAAAGCGTCCCTGTCAAGCATTGCCTGCAATTTTCTCCAAAAGCTGCGCCCATTCCGCCTAACACCCCGGAAAACCGGAAGTACGATTTGACAAGATGTTCTTTTTCATATACACTAAGGATAGTATTTTGGAATTTCCTGGAAATTACACAACAGACTTAAAAGGAGGAATCATGAAATCACATCATCTGTCCCGCGGGGTATGCTTCCTGCTTTTTGCCGTCTGCCTTCTCTTCACCGGCTGCGGAAAAAGCAAACCGGAGCAAGCCGTTATCTCGGAGCTGGAGCTGATCAAACAGCTTGATGAAGAAACGATTAAATTCTTTGTTTCCTACGAAGATATGATGAGTTCTGATACGCAGACCACTGATATCGGCCCCGAAACCACAGAAGCCGTGCAGCTTTTTTTCAAAAATTTTGATTACCGGATTCTGTCCAGCCGGATTTCAAAAAACAGCGCTTCTGTCAATGTACGTCTCACAAATCTGGACATGAAATCTCTGGCCCATGACATGTGCCTGGCTCTGACGGAGCGGAGCACAGATCCCAGAACCAGTCCGGAGCCCCTGAGCATGAACGGTTATTTTACCTTGCTCCGGGATGTCCTGAAGTCTCACTCCTATAAGATCCTGTCCACAGATGCCAGATTTGAGCTGACCCGTCTTTCCGACGGTTCCTGGAGCATTCAGAATACGGATTCCCTGGAGGACCAGCTCGTGGGAGGCTTCATTACTTATCTGAACGACCCCTATCTGGTTACACCGGAGGAGATCCTGACTCTGACCTTCGACTGTTTCCTGGAATTTTCTGCCGAAAACTGGATGACTTATCTGGATATGGACGACATTTTCTCCACCGGCAGTTCCCTGGCCAAACAGCTTGATACCGAACTTGCTTCTCAGATCGCCCGGTATTTCCGTTATGAGATCAGCGATTCTTCTTCCAGCGAGGCTTTTGCCCAGGTCACGGTATCCATTACCAGCCTGAATCTGGAAAATGTCCTCAATAACTGCCGCACCAGACTTCTGGAATACGCCTCCACCACGGAAGCCGTCCGGGACACGGACACAGAGCTGGCAGAAAAGACAGCGGAAATGCTCTACGACAGCCTTTCCACCAATGAAGACACCGTTTCCCAGGAGCTGACTATTTCCTTCTCCAACAACGGCTCTTCCTGGGATATGCACCTTGACGAAGATTTTGCCAATGCCATCCTTGGAAATGCATCCGAGGCAGTCAGCGCTCTGACCGGAGAGGTCCTGACTGAAACAGAAAGTAACTGACAGAAATGGTTCTGCACAAAGGGCCGCCTTAAAGGCGGCCCTTTCTCAATGTCTGAAATTATTTTTCTTCTTTCTTAACTTCCAACTCCAGTTCCTGAAGCTGCTTGTCATCCACCAGCCCCGGAGCTCCCGACATCAGACAGGAAGCATCTTTCACCTTCGGGAATGCAATCACCTCACGAATACTGTCCTCCTGCGCCATGAGCATAATCAGACGATCCAGACCGTATGCCAGTCCTGCATGAGGCGGTACGCCGTACCTGAAGGCTCCCAGCAGGAAGCCAAAGCGTTCCTCAGCTTCTTTCTTCGTAAAGCCCAGCAGTTCAAACATCTTCTCCTGAATATCATTCTGATGAATCCGGACGCTTCCGCCTCCGATTTCATTTCCGTTCAGAGTGATGTCATAAGCCTTGGCACGAACAGCTCCCGGATCCGTATCAATCTTGTCCAGATCCTCCTCCATGGGCATGGTAAAGGGATGATGCATTGCCACAAAGCGGTTTTCTTCCTCTGACCACTCCAGCAGCGGGAACTCTGTAATCCAAAGGAACTTGTACTCATCCTTGTGGATCAGGCCCATATTCTTCGCCAGCTCCAGGCGCAGGGCGCCCAGAACAGAATAGACGATCTTGTTTTTATCCGCCGCAAAGAGCAGCAGATCCCCCGGTTTTCCGTCCAACGCTTTGACAATGGCATCCAGCTCCTCCTCTGTCATGAATTTCGCAAAGGAGGACTTGTAGGTTCCGTCCGGATTGATCACCAGATAAGCCAGTCCCTTTGCGCCGTAGCCTTTGGCAAAATCCACCAGGGCGTCGATTTTCTTTCTCGGCATGTTTCCCTGGCCCTCCGCATTGATGCCGCGGACGCTTCCGCCGTTTGCCAGCGCTCCGGTAAAGACGCCGAAGCCGCAGTCCTTCACCAGTTCAGAAACATCCTTCAGTTCCATGCCGAAACGGATATCCGGCTTGTCAGAGCCGAAGCGGTCCATGGCTTCCTGCCAGGTCATCCGCGGAATCGGAAGTGGAACTTCCACTCCGATGGCTTCCTTAAACACATATGCCAGCAGTCTCTCATTGACATCGATAACATCATCAATGTCCACGAAGGACAGTTCCATATCGATCTGCGTAAATTCCGGCTGACGGTCTGCCCGGAGATCTTCATCGCGAAAGCATTTCGCAAGCTGGAAATACCGGTCATAGCCTGAGCACATCAGAAGCTGTTTGAAGATCTGAGGAGACTGGGGCAGGGCGTAAAAATGGCCCGGATGAATCCGGCTGGGTACCAGATAATCTCTGGCTCCTTCCGGGGTGCTTTTAATCAGCACCGGTGTTTCAATCTCCAGAAAGCCCTCCTGATCCAGAAATCTGCGGACAGCTGCTGCCACCTTGCTGCGCAGCATCAGATTCTTCTGCAGTCTCGGACGGCGCAGATCCAGATAACGGTATTTCAGGCGCAGCTCATCCTTGGTCTGAATATTATCCTCAATGGGGAATGGCGGTGTCTCTGCCTCGGACAAAATCCGCAGACTGGTGACACGCACCTCAATCTCACCGGTTTTCAGATTCTCGTTGATGGCGCCGCCGCGCTTTTCCACACGTCCGGTCACAGCCAGTACAAATTCGCTGCGGATTTTCCCGGCCTTTTCAAAGCCCTCCGTGCCGATATCATTTTCATCAAAAACCAGCTGGATGATACCGGTGCGGTCTCTCAAATCCACAAAAATCAGGCTGCCCAGGTTTCTGCGTTTCTGCGCCCAGCCCATCAGCGTAACCTCCTGGCCGATCTGGGCATTTGTTACTTCCGTACATCTGTGGGACCTGTGAAGTCCCTTCATTGCTTCTGCCATTTTTCTATCTCCTCTATGTTTGTTTTCAGCCGGAAATTCCATCCTGTCTGAAATATTACGAGTTGCCCGACAAATGAGCCTTTCGTCGGTTTTTCCGTGCTCTGCACTCTCAAAATCGACGAAAACATTCGCAGTCCGCGGGATTTTTACTTAAAAAATTCCCGGATCTCCGTGTAGCCTTCTGCTGCCAGCTGATCCTTCTGGAATTTCTTATTCTTTTTCATCATATTCATGCTGACCTGACGGCCTTCTGCCCGCTGTTTTTCCGCCTCCTGGAAGGCTGCCAGCATGTTCTCCCTGGAAATGCCCTTCTCCAGCAGAAAAGCAACCTTTTCGCCCTTTTTCGGCACCTGGTAATCCTTTTCCAGAAGCAGCATGACAATCCGCTCAAAACCGATGGAAAAGCCGCAGGCACAAGTCTGAGTTCCGGTAAAGCGTCCGATCATCTCGTCATAACGGCCGCCGCCGCCCACCGAGCCGCCGAAGCCGTCGATGCTGATTTCAAAGATCGGACCGGTATAGTAGGACATCCCGCGCACCAGTGTGGGGTCGAATTCGATCTTGAAATTGGCCGTCTTCACCGCTTCCACGCTGGCAATGATGGTTTCCATATCCTCTGCCACCTTCGCATCCAGCACGCCGGAAAGCTTTTCCTTCAGGAAGCTGACGCCCGCCAGATCCGGAGTCACCTCTTTGTAAAGGTTCAGATAAGTCTCAATGGCCTCCTTCGCGAAGCCCTCCTTCTCCAGCTCCTGGGCAACGCCGTCCAGACCGATTTTATCCATCTTATCCAGAATGATAAAGACCGTATCATAGCTTTCCTCCGGGAAACCGCTGTAGGCAGCCATGGCCTTCAGAATCTTCCGGTCATTGATCCGAATGGTAAAATTATCAAAATCCAGTTTGCCCACCAGGGTGGATGTGGCCAGAATCAGTTCGATCTCCGCCAGAATGGTGGGCTCTCCCAGAATATCAATGTCACACTGCATAAACTGACGGAAACGCCCTCTCTGAGGACGGTCCGCCCGCCATACATTGCCCATCTGCAGTGCCTTGAAGGGACTGGGCAGCTCGTTGGCATTATTGGCATAATAACGGGACAGGGGCACCGTCAGATCATAGCGCAGACCGCTGTCTACCAGATCCGCCTCGCTTTCCGCCGTCTCCAGCTTCAGCTTCTCGCCCCGCTTCAGAATTTTAAAAATCAGCTTCTCATTTTCTCCGCCCTGCTTGCTGGACAGATTTTCAATGTGCTCCACACAGGGTGTTTCGATGGAGCAGAAGCCAAAAGACGCATAGGTCTCTTTGATCAGACGCATGACATAATCCCGGATCTCCATCTCCCTGGGCGTAATATCCTTCATACCGGTAACCGGCTTTTTCTTTAAACTCATAACAGATCCTCCTCAGATAATTCAAATTCTTCCCGGCTTTTCGCCAGTATTTCATCAAAGCCGTCCTCATGGATCACCCGGAGGAAGGCCAGAAAAATCAGCATGTCAAAATTTTTCGCTTCTTCAATCATCAGCTCCACTGCGGTATCAATGTCAAAGGCTTTCCGGTAGGGCCGGTCCGAAATCAGAGCTGCAAAGGTATCACACACCCGCAGAATCCTGGCTCCAAAGGGGATATCCTCCTGATACAGATTGCCCGGATAGCCGCTGCCGTCATAATTCTCGTGATGGTAAAGCACACTTTCCGCAATAAACTTGTTGTAGCCCGCTTCATTCAGCAACACATACCCTACCGTAGAGTGGGTACGGATGTATTTCATTTCCTCAATGGTCAGCGTATCGCCCTTTGCACGGACGTACTTCTCTGCCGCCAGCTTCCCCACATCGTGGAGAAAGCCCGCCACCGCTAAATCATAACACAGCTTATCCGGCAGCGCCAGCTCTTTTGCAATCAGACTCGCTAAATTACTGACACAGATCCCGTGAGCGAGCTCCTTAGACAGATTCAATTGAAAAAGCCTTACTTTTTCGTTACTTCCCATATTTCAAAAATCCCTGTCTTTTCCGCTCAATCATCTCGTCGATTCGTTCAATATAACTCTTAATATCCTTTACATTTTCAATGCGGTCAATGCGTTCCCCGGCCACCACCTTTGTGGAAGCGCCTGCCCCAAGAGCCAGGATGGACTGCTTTTCCTCCATGATCAGGATATTGTAAAGGCCTTCCTTTCCGGGCCTGGCATAACCCACATTTTCAAAATTTCCCGCCATATTTTTCTGACGGTAAAGATAATAGGGAAACATTCCCAGATTTCGTGCATATTCAGCCGTCATGTCCATAATCTCACAGCTGTTGACAAAGGTCAGCTCCTTATACTGATCTTTGAACATATTCAGCCTGGCAGCCCGCTTCACCGCCAGGGAATGGACGGTAAGGCTGTCCGGATTCAATTCGGCTATCTGCACCATGGTGGCCTCCACCCGGGGCTTCTCCTCTCCGGGCAGACCCACAATGAGATCCATGTTAATATTGTCAAACCCCATCCGCCTTGCAAGCCGGAAGGCTTCCCTGGTCTGTTCCACCGTATGTCTGCGCCCGATAAGATCCAGGGTCTCCTGGTTCATGGTCTGAGGGTTGATGGAAATGCGCGTCACCGGATGACGCTTCAGCACCGCCAGTTTTTCTTCTGTAATACTGTCCGGCCGTCCGGCTTCCACGGTAAATTCCTGCACCCGGCTCAGATCGAAATGCTGCTCTACCTGGGAAAGCAGCCGGTCCATCTGCGCCGGACTCAGAGTGGTGGGCGTGCCTCCGCCAATATAAACGGTATTCAGTGTCCGTCCCGCATACTCTTCGGCGCCGTAGGCAATCTCTCTGCACAGCGCATCCAGATACCGGTCCACCTTGTCCTCCCACAGCGCCAGCGGGCTGGAGCTGAAGGAACAGTACAGACAAATGCTCGGGCAGAAGGGAATCCCGATATACAGGCTGTAGCCCTTCTCATAGGGAATCCGCTCAAGAAGATCCTTCTCCCGCACGGCAATGGAAATGCCCAGAGCCGTTTTCTCCGGGCTGATGAGATAGGTATTTCTCATATATTCCGCAATCCAGGCGGGCTTTTTCCCCTGTTCCAGAAACGCCATGGGTATCTTCGTGGGACGGATCCCGGTCAGGGTTCCCCAGGGCAGCTTCTGACCGGTGTATTCACTGAGCATCTGATACAGCCGGTATTTTAAATGATTTTTCGTTTCCTTCCGGTCCGCGTAATAATCCACATCCGATCTGCCAGATGCCAGAATCTCACCCGCCCCGGAATAAAAGGTAATTTCAATGAACTGTTCCTGATAATCCAGCCGGATCTTCAGGTCCCAGGGCTCCCGAATCTCCTCTTCTCCATAAAAAATGGATACGTCCGTCCCCGGATAAAAGGCACGGACCAGCGAGTGGGCGTCGTATTCGAAATCCCGTTTATTTAACTGTAAAGCAATCATGTTGTGCTCCTGTATTTATGCGTAAGGATTGTAGCGTTTTTCATGGGCGATGTCTGTCTCGCCTTCATGCCCCGGATACACCCGGACATCCTCCGGCAGCGTAGACAGCAGACCCTTTACCGAACGGGACAGCGCTCCTGCGCTTCCTGTTGGAAAATCGGTCCTGCCCACAGATTCCTGAAAAATGGTATCTCCGGAAAAAAGAACCTTTTCCTGGGGAAGATAATAGCAGGCGCTTCCAATCGTATGTCCCGGCGTATGCAGCACACCGATCCGGAAGCCTGCCAGCTCCAGTATCTGGCCATTTTTCAGCAGAACATCCGCTTTCAGGGAAAAAGGCTTTGCCCACTGACCGGAAAGATTCGCCATGGGATCTTCCGCCACCGGTACCTCCTCTTCCAGCATATAGATTTTGATGCCGTATTTGCTCCGCAGACTTTCCGCAGCCCCGGTATGGTCAAAATGACCGTGAGTCAGAAGAATCGCCACCGGCTTTAACTGCTCCTTTGTCACCTGGGCCGAAATCCAGTTGGCTCCGTCCGCCGGATCAATCAGAATCGTTTCCTTTGTCACTTCCTGAATCAGGAAATAACAGTTGGTGCGGATCATTCCCAGCACCATTTTTTCTATCCGAAATCCGTTCATAGTCTCTCCTTCATCAGCCCGTGGTGCGCTCAATATCAATCACGCTTTCCACCTGACGGATTTTCTCAATAATCTGGTTCAGCTCCTGCCGTCCCTGGACTTCAAAGGACAGGGCAATGGTGGCCGTCCCCTGTTTGCTGGTACGTGTATTGACACTGGCCACATCGATCTTCTTCTCAGTGAGAATCTTCACCACGTCCACCAGCAGTCCGGTTCGGTTATTTCCAAAAATCTTTATCTCTGCGGTATAACGGGCGGTGGCGTCCGGAACCTCCGGCTGCTGCCACTCTGCGTCAATCAGACGCACCCGCTCCTCATCACTTAAATGAATAATATTCACACAGTCCGTCCGGTGAATGGACACTCCACGGCCTCTGGTCACATATCCCACAATCTCATCACCGGGCACCGGGGAACAGCATTTGGAAAAACGCACAGCCACATCGTGGATGCCCTTTACCACAATTCCGCCCTTGGATTTGGAAATCCGAACCTTGTCATTGGATTCCACAGCCTCGATGATCTTCTCATCGGTAATCTCTTTCTTATGCTGCTTTTCATAAAGCTCCAGCAGCTTGTTGACCACCTGACCCTCTTTCAGTCCGCCGTGTCCGATGGCTGCCAGGGCAGAATCCCAGTCCCGGAAACCGTATTTCCGGATCACCGCATCCATGTAGTCCGGCTTCAGCAGATTGCTCAGGACAATTCCCTTGGCCTTACAGTAGCTGTTCAGCAGTTCCTTGCCCTTGATAATATTGTCTTCCTTGCGCTCATTTTTGAACCACTGGTTAATCTTGTTTTTTGCCTGGGTGCTCTTGACAATCTTCAGCCAGTCCCGGCTGGGGCCTTTGGAGTTCTGAGAAGTCAGAATCTCAATCCGGTCACCGTTCTGGATCACGTAATCAATATTCACCAGCTTGCCGTTTACTCTGGCACCGATCATCTTGTTCCCCACAGCACTGTGAATGCTGTAGGCAAAATCCACAGGGGTGGAGCCATTGGGAAGGTTTTTCACATCACCGGCCGGAGTAAAGCAGTAAACGCTCTCCGCAAACAGGTCCAGATCGCTCTTTAGCAGGCTCATGAACTCCCGGTTATCCGACATGTCCTTCTGCCACTCCAGAATCTGGCGCAGCCAGCTCAGCTTCTCCTCCTCCTGCTGGGAAACCGGCTTCTTCCCGTCGGAGGCTTCCTTGTATTTCCAGTGGGCGGCAATTCCGTACTCTGCCGTCCGATGCATTTCAAAAGTACGGATCTGAATCTCAAATGGCTGCCCATTGGGTCCGATCAGGGTCGTATGCAGAGACTGATACATATTCGGCTTCGGCATGGCGATATAATCCTTGAACCGCCCGGGAATGGGCTTATACATTTCGTGAATCACACCCAGTGCCGCGTAGCAGTCCTTTACCGTGTCCACAATAATCCGGACAGCAAAGAGATCATAAATCTGATCCAGGGTTTTCTCCTGGTTTACCATCTTCTTATAGATACTGAAAAAATGCTTCACACGCCCGTCGATCTGAGCCTTAATGCCCGCTTCCTCGATCTTGGCGCTCACATCCTTGACAATGGACTGCACAAAGGCCTCTCTTGCACTTTTGCGCAGGGCAATCTTCTCCACCAGGTCATAATAGACTTCCGGTTCCAGATATTTCAGGGCCAGATCATCCAGCTCCACCTTGATCTTGGAAATACCAAGACGCTGTGCCAGGGGGGCATAAATGTCCATGGTCTCTCTGGCCTTCTCCCGCTGTTTCTCCGGCTTCATATACTTCAGCGTACGCATATTGTGAAGCCGGTCAGCCAGCTTGATCAGAATGACCCGAATGTCCTTTGCCATGGCAAGGAACATTTTCCGGAGGTTCTCTGCCTGCACCTCCACTTTATCCGCAGAATAATTCAGCTGGCCCAGTTTGGTGACTCCGTCCACCAGAAGCTCCACCTCATCACCGAACTGCTCCCGGATCTCCTCCGAAGTCATCACGGTATCCTCCACCACATCGTGGAGAAGGCCGGCCACAATGGTTTCCTTATCCAGCTCCAGGTCGGCCAGAATCAAAGCCACGCTTAAGGGATGAATGATGTAAGGCTCTCCCGATTTCCGAAGCTGCCCCTCATGGGCATCCCTGGCAATCCGGTAAGCCTTCTCAATCATGGTGATATCCGCAGACGGATGGTACTTTTTCACACTTGCAATCAGTTCCTCATAAAGAATATCGGGACTGGTGAAATCTGCCATGGACTTTACACTGGCGTCCGCCTTTTTGATCTCGTCTATTTTATTCATTTTGCTTTTTTCGTCTTTTGCCATAGAATCACCGCTTTAAACTCTTTTTTCTGACTGCCTGCCCGGCAGACGCTGTCTCTGGTTCCGATTACTGATCCTGTTCCCTGCAATGATTATTTTCCTTCATAGCAGATCACCGACTGGATATCGTAATCCGCCAGCCGTTCCCTGCCCTTTAAGCCCGCAAGCTCCATCAGGAAAACAATCCGGACAACTTCACCGCCCAGGGTCTCTACCATCTTCACCGCCGCTTCAATGGTTCCTCCCGTGGCAATCAGGTCATCTACAATCACAACCTTCTGTCCCGGCCTGATGGAATCCCGATGCATCTCCACCGTGGCGCTGCCATACTCCAGATCATAGCTCTGGGAAATGGTCTCACAGGGCAGCTTTCCTTTCTTCCGCACCGGAATAAAGGGTTTATGAAGATTATATGCAATCGGAACGCCAAAAATAAATCCTCTGGACTCTGTTCCGACGATCACATCCGCCTCCACTTCCTCCACCAGCTTCTGCATGGAATCAATGGCCAGCTGCAGTCCGTCGGCATCCTGAAGAATGCTGGTCACATCACGGAAAATAATACCCGGTTCTGGGAAATCCGGGATACTTCTCACATAATCTTCAATTTTCTTCATAAAACATATCCTCCATTATCTTGCGATCGTATCTGACGTATAGTCTTTCCAATATTTCTTTGTCTAGTATAGCATCGGAAAATCATTATTGCAATCCCCTAAAATCGCGGTTTTTCCCCGCTTTTTGCCTCTGATTGCTGTTCATTTCGTTCATAGCAGCAGCCTTTCGCGCCCCGGATCGTCGATAATCTTCGCAATCAGCTTTCCTGTAATATAAAAGGAACCGGCTTCTGGAGATTCCAGGCCGGTTCTTTCTTTTTGAAAAGCATATTATTTTAAAAGGGAACTGTTCAGAACCCCAAATGCTCCGCATTTCGTCGATTTTTCCGTGCTCTGCGTCTGCGCTTCGCTGCGGTCGGTGCTTAACGCGTCCCACTGGGACGCAGTACTTCAAAATCGACGAAAACATTCGCAATTTGCTCATTTTTCTGCGAAAAATGGCTGCCTGCTCATGTCCATTGGCTTATGAAATTTTGCTTAACTCTGAACAATTGCAAAAAAAGAATGCGGAAGGCGGGACTTGAACCCGCACGGTATTGCTACCACAGGCACCTGAAGCCTGCGCGTCTGCCAATTCCGCCACTTCCGCATTTCGTTCGCTGCATCTCTCTGCAACTCACATTATGAATATTACCACATTTGTACTGATCTGTCAACCGCTTTTTTCTAAATTTTTCAATTTTTTATTTATTTGAAATTTTTTAGAAAATAGATGCGGAAGGCGGGACTTGAACCCGCACGGTATTGCTACCACAGGCACCTGAAGCCTGCGCGTCTGCCAATTCCGCCACTTCCGCATTCTGTACTGCAGCCAGTACGCTCTTTGTCTTGCCGCATGTCTTTTGAAAAGACATGCGGGAGATGGGACTTGAACCCACACGACGTTGCCATCACTAGATCCTTAGTCTAGCCTGTCTGCCAATTCCAGCACTCCCGCATTGCTCAACAACAAAACTAATTATACCATCCGATTTTCCATTCGTCAAGTATTTTTTTCAACTTTTTCAGCCACTTTTTCAGCAAAACGATAAGCCGGGTTATGTCGTGAATGATCATCTATCTAGACCTGCTGTTGCCAGCAGGCTCAAGCGACCTACCTAAAGCTGACGGGCCGCCATATGCTTTGTTTCGGTCTTGCTTCGAATGGGGTTTACATGTGCCCCTCCTGTTACCAGGAAGGCGGTAGTCTCTTACACTGCCCTTCCACCCTTACCCAGAAACCTGGGCGGTTCATTTCTGTTGCACTATCCTTGGAGTCGCCTCCACCGGACGTTATCCGGCATCCTGCCCTGTGAAGCCCGGACTTTCCTCGTCTGGCTCCTTTCGGAATGCCAGCCGCGACCATTTATTTTACTGAAAGCTGAAAACGGATGTATTATAGCATCCGGGACGGGCGAAGTCAAGAAAAAAAAACGTTCAGGCAGGGTCTGTGTCTGACAAATCATGGTTGCATACCAGTATAACCCACACAAAATAACCTGAGTTACCCGACAAATGAGCCTTCCGTCGATTTTTCCGTGCTGCGCACTTCCAAAATTGACGAAAACATTCGCAATTCGCTCATTTTTCTTCGAAAAATGGCTGCTTGTACATGTTTTGCAGGTTATACCAGGAGGCTTTTGCTGTTTGCCGGCATCAGCAGGTCATTGGATATTTCCGAAGCAAACGATAGGAACATTTTCGCAGTTTTCCGAGCATAGCGACGGGGACTTTGTCCGACCACGGTTTGATGGAGGCAAAGTCCCCATCGATAAGCGGCGCAGGAAAACCAGAAAATGGACGTGTTTGCGAAGGAATATCCAGGACCTGCGTACTGCCCTGCAAATCCCCAAAAGAACGACCTCACAGTGTTACCGCCCCTATTTGCCTTATTCCCCCGTTCCCCTATTACCCTATTACCCCATTACATTCACCGGTGTCCCGGCCAGCCACTGCTTCACGTTATCAAAAACAATCACCGCTCTCTTTTCCAGCGCTTCTTTGGTTGCAAAGGCCACATGGGGCGTTGCGATCAGGTTCGGCGCTCCAAACAGCGGATGATCTGCCGGAACCGGCGGCTCCACTTCATAGACATCCACTGCTGCCCCGGCGATTTTTCCGTTTTTCAGGGCATCTGCCAGATCCTGGCTGTTTACCACGGGACCCCTGGCGGTGTTAATCAGAACGGCACTTTCCTTCATAAGGGACAGTGTTTCTTTATTAATCAGATTTCTGGTATCCGGAGTTGCCGGAACATGGAGGGATACCACATCACAGGTCGAAAGCAGCTCTTCTTTGGTGACAAAGGTCACTCCCGGGATCTCTTTTCTGGTTCTGGAATAAGCGTAAACCTCGCAGCCAAAAGCCTGAGCGATCCTCATCACCCGCGTACCGATGGCTCCTGCGCCGATCACGCCGAATTTCTTTCCTTCCAGTTCAAAGCCCACCAGGCCATCCTTGGTTCCTTCCCTCCGGACTGTCTCATTACAGGGAATAATATTCCGGTACAGCGCGATCAGAAGTCCAAAAACAAGATCCGCCACCGCACAGTTGGAATATCCTGCACAGTTGCACACCAGCACACCCTTTTCCCGACACACATCCATGGCAACATGATCGATTCCGGTAAAGGCCACCGACAACAGTTTCAACTTTTCAAAGCCCCGGATCACTTCTCCGTTCAGAGGCAGGTTGGCCTCCACAATAATGTCCGCATCCTTCCCCCGTTCAATCAGGGTTTCGGTATCCGTCACCTTTGTATCATAATAAACAATCTCCACAGCATCTCCCAATGCCTGCTCCGCCATAGCCAGGAGTGTTTCCTTTTTTACACCCAGCGGTTCAATAATCACAAGCTTCATCTCTTTTTCCTCCTTCGAATACTAAGCAAGCAGCCATTTTTCACAGAAAAATGAGCGAATTGCCATCAAAAAAAGGCAGAACACCTTTCTTTCGTGCTCTGCCTTCCCATTCTCTTAAGCCAGTTTGCTCTTTGCCAGCTCTGCCAGTGTTGCAAAGCCCTCTGCATCGTTTACTGCCATGTCAGCCAGGATCTTTCTGTTCATCTCAACACCTGCCAGCTTCAGCCCATACATAAACTTGCTGTAGGACAGACCATTGATACGTGCAGCAGCGTTGATACGTGCGATCCAGAGCTGTCTGAACTGACGTTTCTTCTGCTTTCTGCCTGCGTAAGAGCTGGTCAGTGCTCTCATAACCGACTGTTTTGCTACTCTATACTGTTTGGAACGGGCACCTCTGTATCCTTTCGCCAGTTTCAGTGTTCTGTTATGTCTCTTTTTCGCGTTCAGACCGCCTTTAATTCTTGCCATCTCTTATTTTCCTCCTTCGACTCTTCTTATAAGTACGGTAAAATCTTCTTCATGTTCTTGAAGTTCGTAGCATCCGTCATGGTTGCTTTTCTCAGATTTCTCTTTCTCTTGGTGGATTTCTTTGTTAAGATATGGCTCTTATAAGCTTTGTTTCTTTTCAGTTTACCAGTACCTGTCATTTTAAAACGTTTTGCAGCTGCTCTGCTTGTTTTTGTTTTCGGCATTTTTATGTTCCTCCTTATTGTTACATTTTTCTTTTCATCGGGTGATCAACGTTTTTCGCTCAAAAACATGGTCATGCTTCTGCCTTCTACCTTGGGGGCCTTGTCGATCACTGCCACATCGGAAAGCTCCTGTGCAAAATCATCCAGAATGTGTTTGCTGGACTGCATGTGAGCCATCTCACGCCCCCGGAAACGCAAGGTAACCTTTACCTTGTTTCCCTTCTGGAGAAATTTTCTGGCGGAACCAATTTTGGTGTTCAAATCATTTACATCAATGTTCGGTGAAAGGCGAACTTCTTTTATTTCAATGACTTTCTGTTTCTTTTTGGCTTCTTTTTCTTTTCTGGCCAGTTCGTAACGATATTTTCCATAATCAATAATCTTACAAACAGGCGGTTTAGCCGTGGGAGCAATCTTCACCAGATCCAGCTCTGCTTCTTTTGCAAGCTTCATGGCATCTCTGGCAGACATGATACCCAGCTGTTCTCCGTTTTCGCCGATCAGGCGGATTTCCTTGTCACGAATCTGCTCGTTAATCATTAATTCGCTAATTGTAGTGCACCTCCATACATTGAGTTTTGAAATGTAATTGTTCCGCCGGGCAGCCGGAAGTTTCTTCCAGTCTGTCCGCATAAAAAAAGAGTCGACAGAAACTTCTGTCCACCCACGCATAATAACCCTCTTGTATACGGGAACCTATGAACCAATAGTCACGCGATTGTGCTATGGTGAGAGCGGACACTCTGCTTTCTTTTCCTTAACCTATGATAGATTAGCATAGATTCCCGTATTTGTCAATCAGTTTTTCTCGTTTTTACCAACATTCGTTACTGCTGCTGCGACTGTTTTAATCCGCATCGAAGGTTCCACACTCTGTCTGCTCACAGCGGCAGGCACCGGCACCGACAATGCCGATTTTCTCAGCAGTGCATTTGCAGTCACTGTTATAATGGCAATTGCAGGCCCGGCAGTCCACATCAATGGTCTGACTGGGTGTTCCCATGGAGCTTTTTCCGCCCTCATGGGTTCTGGCCCGGAAGCTTTCACAGCAGGTCTCCTGAGGAGTCTCCGCTTCTCTGCCTCCTACCATAATATCACCCTTACTGCAGTATTCTCCGTTATTATACACACAGGAAATCGCAGAACAAACTAACAGCGGCATAAACATACCTCCTTTCTTTTATACGGAGATAGTATCTGCTCATTCTGATTTTTTATGCAAGACAGCCCGCGATTCCGGATATTGAGCAGGTCCCATGGACATGATGTTGGGGTCAAAAGATGCCATACGGATTGTTCCGTGCTTCGCACTCCCACAATCCTGCCCAATATTCGGATATCGTGGGACATTCGTCCCTTGGCTCATAAAGGCCAAACAGTAACAATTTTTGTAACTGTTCAGGAACAGAACGCTTCCTGAATACATTCCGGCGCTTCATCACATCCTAAATAGAAGCTGACAAACTGCTGGGAATCCGCATAGGACAGATAAATGCTGTAATATCCGTCTTCCAGGCCGTCAGCGTAAGAACTGTATCTGAGCATGGTACTGTCCGACAGATTCAGGCATTCCACAATCTCCTGAATATCCTTCGGATCGGTAAACAGCTTGTTCCCGCTGCTGGTTTCTTCCATGATCACACCGTTTCCGTCCGAATCACTGTAGGAAACAGCACGGGCAATGCCGTAGACCTCCACACTCACAACATCTTCCACCTGAATCCGTTCCGGAATCGTGACGCCAAGTTCTTCCAGCATATCAATGGTTTTTGTAAAACTTTTCAAAACCGGATATTCGCCGTCTATCGAATAATTATCATCATCTCCATAATAGAAGGCCAGCTGGGCAATCAGATCATCACCGGTCATCTGCTCATAGGTAACATGCATCAGTTCTTCTTTATATGCATCCATCAGCTTCTCTCTCTGACTTCTGCTCAGCCGGATGGTTCCGGAATACCCGTAGAGATTCGATACCTCCAGTGCGTAATAGCCCTCCTCCGGCGCCCGGTAAATGGCGTACAGATTTTTCAGATAATCCGGATTCTCAAACAATCTCTGCTGGCAGGCTTCATAGATCTCCGAATCCACCCGATAATTCCGAAATACCTCTTTTCCGTTTTTCAGCTGATACCGCACGGAAATCCGTGTTCCCCTGTTTTTCTGATTCACCGCGTTCTCCACGCCGTTTTCCGCCAGTTCATAAATCGGTTCAAAATCTGTCAGAGTGCTTCTCTTCAGTGTATCCCTGACACGTTCATCCCAGGTGATCTCACCGTCCTCATAATTTCCGCGGCAGTGCAGGCTGCTCTGGTAAACCGCCATTCCTTCGATTTCATCCATCTCCGGCAGATATTCATCATAACCCAGCCAGTCAAACCGGAAAGCGGATCCGATCAGCAGGGATACTGCCAGAATAATCCCGAGCTGAAGCTTCGGCTTGAATACCTCACGGATATCCGTATGGTAAATAAATTCCACCAGGCCGCTGAACAATACCGCGCAGAAAATAATTCCTCCAAAAAACCAGATATCGCTGTTCTGCTTGGCGAGATCCGCCATAAAAAGCCCGGTTCCCATGGCCGCCGGCACCGTCAGCAGAAATTTGAGCGGCTTCTCCAGGCACGGAAAGGCTACGGAATTTCCGGCCATCTCCGTCCTCCTTTTCTGAAAGACGACCATATCCACTCCAATGAGAAGAATAATCAACAGAAACAGAAGAAGGATCGGAAGACCCGGAAAGCCTGCTCCAGTCTGGTATAACTGCATCTTATATTCAATATCCACACACAGGCCGCTGGGAGAAAGAAAGTTCCACCACAGCTCCCCCCAGCCGCTCTGGCCGCAGTAGGTACTGAAAAAGGCAGAGGCAAGTTCCACCATCAGCAGCATATAAACCGGCCCCAGGCACATCAGAACCCCAAAGGCCAGAACAGATACAATCAGTTTTCCTGTCAGAATGGAGGCCAGCACCGCAATGCTGTAAATAACCAGATAATAAAGCATGTGGACGACGTAGGCTTCCAGTATCCGTCCCATGTCTCCCGCCCTGGCAAGTCCAAAAACATTTCCGATCAGCGCACAGAGCATCACACACAGCAGATAGGGAACCGCCGTAATCAGAACGCCCGCCAGATACTGAACCCGGAACCAGCGCTTCCTTTTTACCGGAAGGCTGTGGAAGAAATCCAGCTTTTCCCTGAAATGAATGTAGGAAAATCCGGAAATTCCGCTGACCAGCGCAAGTCCTCCCAATACCGGAAGAATCAGAAGATAATTGCCAAAACTGACAATCTCCAGATATTTCGTCCGCATCTCCGAAAGCGCCGTCACCTGATCCGGAAGTAAATTGACCTGGGTATCAATATCCAGCAGCAGCCTCACAGAAAGAGCCAGAAACAGCACAAGCAGGCTCACGGCCACCAGCCAGCTCCGCCGTTTCATATCCTCCTTCAGAAGTTTATAAAATGATATTCTTGGCATCATAACCGGCCACCTCCGTTTCACTGATAAAGATTTCCTCCAGAGTAAGCGGCAGCACTTCAGCGAAAATCGGCTTTTTCTCCTCGATGCACATCAAAATCTCCTGTCTGGTCCCTCTGGCCACAATGGTCATCAGGGAACCTCTTTTTTCGTACTGCATAATATTCAGCTCCCGCACCAGCTGTTCCTCTTTCCGTGGATCCTGCAGAACGCACTGAACCTTATGAATATGAAATTTCATATCCTCCAGATCTTTGGAAAGGAGAATGCCGCCCTTGTGGAGCAGGCCGATATGGTCACAGATATCCTCCAGCTCCCGAAGACTGTGGGAGGCAATCACAGGGGTAAAGGTCCGGTTCACAAGCTCCGCAGCAAAAATCCGCTTAACCGCCTGGCGCATCACAGGATCCAGGCCGTCAAAGGTCTCATCGCAAAGCAGATACTTGGCCCCGGTGCAGATCCCCAGCAGAATGGAAACCTGTTTTTTCATCCCCTTGGAGAAGCCGGAGATTTTCCGTTTCTTTTCCATGCCAAGCCGATCCAGCAGGTCATAAAACCGTTCAAAGGAAAAACCCGGATAGGCCACACTGTAAAACTCCGCCATGGATTTGGGTGTGGCATTTGGAAAAAAATAAGCGGTATCGGAAAGAAAACAGAGCTTCGCCTTCGCATGGGGATTCTCATAAACATCCTCTCCGTCAACCAGCACCACGCCGCTGTCTGCCTCCAGAACACCGGACATCACCCGCAGAAGGGTGCTTTTCCCGGCGCCATTGGTTCCCACCAGGCCAAAAATGCTCCCCTCCTGGATGGTCGCAGCGATATTATCCAGGGCCTTGATTTCTCCAAAATGTTTATTCACACCGTTAATCTCAATCATAACACCTCTCCCTCCTCAAAATAAAGGGCAGCCTGCTTCACGAATTCCTCTCTGGTAACGCCCAGGGCCCGGCCGCGTTTTACCAGCTGCTCTACCGTTTCAAAAAAGAGCTTCTGCTGTTTTTCCTTCAAACCTTTGTCACCGGAAACAAAGTTTCCTTTTCCCTTCACCGGATAAATATATCCCTCCTTCTCCAGACAGTTGTACGCTTTCTGGATCGTATTCGGATTCATGGACAGATCTACAGCAAGAGCCCGCACAGACGGAAGCTGAGTGCCCGGCTCCATAGCGCCGCTGAGAATCAGAAGCTGAATCCGTTCCACAACCTGCTCATAAAGAGGCTTCCGGTTTTGATAATCGATGGTTAGCATGTCCTTTTCCTTTCTGAAACTGGTACGGCGCAGACAGAACTTTGCTGTACTGGCACAAAGCTCATCCGGGGCGTACGGAATACAGTGTACTATCAGACCTAATACACGCTATTTATAGCATAAGCCTCCTGCAGATACAAGAGGCTTAAGGAAAATCTAAGAAAACCTAAGAAACCTGATATTTTTCCATTTTTTTCGAACTTTCTTTAGAAAACTTTAGATTTTCTTTCGGGATTGGACACAAAGTGCTCACAGACTGCTGATAGGATAATATTCATCAAAGCTTCAATGCTTTTTTACATATATTTTTTCTCTCTTTCCTGGAGATATCCGATGATCGGCCTGCACCAGCCTTTTCGAATATCTCCTTTTTCTGTGCTTTTACAGCAGAGTTTCATCATAGCGGGCGCGAATACCGCCCACAAATTTCAGCCGTGTTCTGGCACAGACCACTCTGGCCGCTCCGATGGTTTTCTGCTCAATCCGCACCGGAACCGCTACCTTTTTCAGATGCATTCCTATGAGGGTATCACCGATATCCATCCCGGCATCCGCCTTTACTTCCTCCACTGCCACAGGATGGGTAAAGCCTGCGTATGCAGCCGTGGCAAAGGAACCGCCCGCCTTTAGCTTGGGAACCACATTGACCATTTCCAGGCCGAACCGTTCCGCCGCTTCCTCCTCCACGATAAGGGCCCTGTTCAGATGCTCACAGCACTGAGCCGCCAGATAAATGCCCTCCTTCTGCAGTTCCCTGTAAATTCCCTCAAAGACAGCCTGACCGATCTCAGCACTGGAATACGTACCGATCTTCTTCGCTCCGACCTCACTGCTGGAGCATCCGACTGCCACCAGGCTGCCCTTTTTCAGCTTTGCCTGTTCCAGAAGCTGCTGCGCTGCCATTGCCGCTTCTTCCCTGATCCTTTCCAACATAGCATCAACCTCCTGTCACTACAGATTTCCCTTCAGCTTTTCTTTTATCAGTGCGAAAAATTCCCGCACCAGATAATGCACCTGATATCTGGCATCCGAAGACGCCGCAATACCGGATACATCCCTGTAACCCTGCTTTTTAGCCAGGCTCACCGCTCGAAACACATGGAAATTGTTGGTGAGAATCCCAACGGAATCTTCTTCCGGATGAAAATATTCCGCACTGAATCGCAGATTTTCCTCCGTACTGGTGGAACGCTCTTCCAGAATCAGCCGTTCTCCCTCAATTCCATGCTCCACAAGCCAGTGGTACATGGCCGAAGCCTCAGTAACCTCTTCTCCGTCTCCTCTCCCTCCGGACAGAACCGCCCGGGTATCCGGATTTTCCTTCAGATATGCCTCCGCCTTTTCCAGGCGCTTTGTCAGAGCCCGACTGGGAACCTGCCCCCGTACCTGGGCCCCCAGAACCACCAGAACATCCAGATCCGGCCGTTCCTGTTCCGTCATTCCCTTCAGAATCATCGCTTCCACTGCCAGAAACAGCAGCAGACAGCCCCCGAGCACCAATACTGAAAAAACCTTCAGTCCGTGAGGCGGCACGAGTCCGCTCCTGTGCAGGATACAGCTGCCCGCTCCTCCAAGGGTAAGCGCCAGACCGCCCACAAGCCATATAATCCCAAAATCCATGGAAACCGCTGCCAGAAATCCATAATAAACCAGGCAGGCAATCCCCAGAATTATCAGTAAAATTCCCATAATCATCCCTTTTTCACGCCTCCCGGCGCAGACTGCCATGCAGTCTGTACTGTGTTTTCATATGGAATCTGCCGGCGCATACCCGTTATCCAGGCATGTCGTCGGCAGTCTCGTCCGTTTCTTTCTTTTATTTTATGCGTTGCGTCCGCAGCAGTATTTGTACTTTTTGCCGCTTCCGCAGGGACAGGGATCATTCCGGCCAATCTTCGGCCCTTTGATGATCGTGTTCGCTTTTTTCGCTGTGCGGTACAGTTCCTTCTTCTTTGCTTCGTCAAAGATCTCATCCCACATGGGCAGATTGTACAGCCAGTCAGCCTTTGCGTCCACCATATTCATGTACAGCAGCTCTTTGTCAAAGGCCAGAGTCACTTCTGTATCTTCATCCATCGTTTCGATGGGGTTTTTCACCTTCAGGCTGTCGTCAATTCCATCCAGAAAGCCTACCATAGTCAATACCGGGATTTCATATTTCTCCGCCAGCTCCTTTACGGTTCCCTTCACAACTTCGTCCGGATTTGACAAAAGCTTTTCGTAAATCCCTTTTTCAATCATAAAATAATCGGTCCAGAATTTCTGAAGCTGCTTTTTATCCGTTTCCTGAGAGTATGCGATATCTCTCCATTCCTGTAATAATGCCATTCTTTTTTACCATCCTTTGTTTCACAGTCTTCTGTCCGGCATGCCTGCATGCCGAATCGGTATTCCCATAACAGTTCTGAGTTTTTTCTGTTACGTATTACAACCTGCTCTATTATATAACACATCCCGGAATTTTTCAAAATAATTTTCAATATTTGTATAATTCTTTTGGAACCGGCCATACTATGACTAATCTCACAGAGATGCAGGCGCAAAAACCTCCTCTGTCAGATTAAAACAGGCTTTCTGCCGGAATCCCCCTTCCGTCAGAAAGCCATACAAAAGAGAAAGTTATACTTATCCTCCCCTATAAAACCCCGCAGGTGCGCAAAGGCGCGTATCTGCGGGGTTCTTTCATCAAACAGCCGTTTAGCTGCAGCGCTTCACTTACGGCTCCGGCGGGCTTGTCCGAACCTCCTCCAGCATCTCCCGGCATTCCTTCAGCCAGGTGTCTCCGCAGAACCGCTGCTTACCGTCCGCGATCCATTCCTCACAGAGCTGCACCGCCTCCTTTCCACGTCCCGCCTGAGCCAGGAGCCAGGCCTTTTCCAGAGTAATCGCCTGTCTCACCTGGAAAAAGAAATCCGTATCCTCCGGCGGTACCCGGTAACGCCGTAAATAGGCGCAGGCTTTTCTCAGCCACAATTCCGCCTCTGTACTTTTCTTTTCCTGACGCATTTCTCTGGCAATTCTGCAGCAGACAAGACTCAGACTCTGATAAAAGCTCCGGTTTTTCGGCCGGCTGCTTTCCAGAATCCGCAGGGCTTCCCGATACCAGATCCGCGCCTGCTCTCCCTCACCGTCCTCGTAGAAAAATTCTCCGATCTGCAGTGCCACCTGCCCGGTAACCTGATGCTGTTCCCCGAAATACGCTTTCGCGCTGTCATAAATCCGCAAAAAATATCCCTCTGATTCCTTCACCCAGCCCTGTGAACGTATAAAACGGCAGATATCCCCGAAAGGCTCCGCCAAATAGGCTGCCGGTCCCGGAAATGCCTGCAGGATCGCCAGCGCATAGGGTTCCAGATATTGGTTTTCCTCCGCAGGGCGATGCCAGATCCTTCCCCGAAATTCCGCAGCAAACCCCCGGATCATTCTTCCGCAGGAGACTGCGTTGGGCGGAAGCAGACGTCCCATCACCTCCGCAGCCACCGGATGCAGCAGCAGTTCTTCCTCTCCCTTCTCCAGGCGGGTGGATACCAGCTGATACCGCTGAAGCCGCAGCAGTACCTGATCCTGACAGCCGGTAACCTTCTGGAACATCTCCCGTCCGATCCTCTGATCCGGCATCAGGCTCAGACAGCAGAGAGCTTTCTTTTCCTTCTGCTTCAGAGGCAGCCGCATCAGAAGGGATTCTTCAAAACTCTGAATTTCCTCCTCCACCGGTTCCCCTCTGTTTTTCCGTATCTGCAGAATCATCCGAAGTGTATGGCCCTGAAAAGAATCCCGCTGCGCCAGGAATTCCCGGTATGTTTCCTCTTCCATTACACCTGCGTAGGCCTGCGCAAACGCCTTCCATTCCTCTTCCTGCTCCAATGCTCCCACATAAATTCCATCGGAACCATCCCAGAGCACCGGATCGATCCGGGTAGTGACGAGAAAATCGCAGGGAAGCGAAAATACCTTTTCCCTGTACCGGTCCAGCACAACATTGCATCCGTCAACCAGAATCAGCGTTTTCTCTTTTTTTACGCATTCCTCCAGCAGATTTTTCTTGATTCGGAAATATCTTTTTTCACTGCCATACTGTTCTTTCCGGTATTTCAGATTTGCAATGGGCAGGATTTCATCACTGCAGATCGTTTCGGTAAAGCTCTGTCCGAACTTCAGTTCCAGAATATGACGGTAGCCATCCTGATTCCTCCGAATCCACTCCCGTGCCAGGGCACTTTTCCCGATGCCGCCGATTCCATATAAAATAACAGGTCTCTTTTTTTCCTCCATAGTATTCGAGATCTGTTCCAGTTCCCGTTCCCGTCCCACAAAAATTTCCTCTTCCGGGTGATACTCGCTGAGCAGCCCATGATGCTGCTTTTCTTTCCAGACCTCCCAATCGCTCTGCAGCTGGCTGCGGGCCGTATTTTCTGCTTCTTCATTCTGAAAACCGGCCGGCGTATCCGCATAGGACTTCCGCAGCTGAATCTGATTTTTCCTCCATTCCAGATTCTTTTTCTCAATTTCCTTTCCTTCTTTCATGCGCTCATCCATCCTCGTTTTTCCTGTGTTTTCCAGCTTTTACTATGAAACAGAATCTTGTGGGGGGATAAAAAAGCGCAAACTACCCCTATAACAAGATTTTGGTTCAAAATTTATAATTAAACTGGATATGCTTC
>JAXEJQ010000035.1:0-11210 GCA_034101475.1 Candidatus Limivivens sp. | reverse complement strand
TATCTGTCATCTTGACTTTGGCAACTCTTATACACAGGGAACGGCCGTATCTTCTGAGCTGATTACCCGTTTCCCCCGCACGCTTACCCTGGCAACCCTGAGTATTCTGTTTACGATTGTCATCGGAATTCCCATCGGTATTCAGTGTGCCATCAATGCGAATAAAGTTTCGGACAAAATCTGGATGTTCCTGACTATGCTGGGCAACTCCATGCCGGGCTTCTGGCTGGCTCTGATGCTGGTAATTGTTTTCTCGGTAAAGCTTGGCTGGCTGCCCTCCAACGGAACAGGAAGCCTGAAATATTATATTCTTCCGGTTATCGCAAACTCCATCGGAAGCCTGGCAGACATCGCCCGTCAGACCCGTTCCAGTATGCTGGAGGTTATCCGCTCAGACTATGTGGTAACTGCCCGTTCCAAGGGACTGCATGAGCGGGATGTGATCTGGAAGCACGCCCTTCCCAACGCGTTGATCCCCATTATCACCGTCTGCGGAAGCCGTTTCGGATTCATGCTCGGCGGTACGGTTATCATTGAGTCGGTATTCTCCATTCCGGGAATCGGAATGTATCTGGTAAACGGAATCAACAGCCGTGATTATCCGGTGGTACAGGGCAGCATCATCTACATTGCGTTCATCTTTGCCTTTATTATGCTTCTTACCGACCTGATTTATGCATATGTGGATCCCCGTATCAAGGCTCAGTACGTTCGGACAGGCAAGAAGAAAAGCGCCAGTGCAGCATAAACTGACAGGGAATTTTTGGAAAGATGAGGTGTAAAACTTATGGCAAAAAATAAGACATCTTCCGCGGCAAAGAGCGTGAAACCAGGTTCCTTTGCCTATATCTGGAAGAGAATCAGCAGAAACCCCGGCGCGATGTTCGGACTGATTTTTATTGTAGCGCTGTTTGTGCTTTCGTTTCTGTCTCCTTATATCTGCAAATATGATTATCAGGAAATCGTCATGAAGGACCGCTTTTCCCTTCCCGGCCTGAATCATCTGCTGGGGTGTGACGAAGTCGGACGTGATATTCTGTCCCGTATCCTGTACGGTGCCAAATATACGCTGAGTATTGGTATTCTTTCTACGATTATCAGCTGTATCCTGGGAGTGATCCTGGGTGCCATCGCCGGATACTTCGGCGGCGTGGTGGATACGCTGATTATGAGAGCACTGGATGTTTTCCAGGCATTTCCGAATATCCTTCTGGCAATCGCGATTTCCGCAGTGCTGGGAACCGGCTTTGACAAGGTGATTTACGCAATCGGTATCAGTGGAATTCCGAACTTTGCGCGAATGATGCGCGCGAACATTCTGACCGTCCGCAGCTCGGAATTTATCGAGGCGGCGACCTCCATTAACTGTTCCACCTTCCGGATTATCGCGCATCACGTGATTCCAAACGCGATTTCTCCGCTGATCGTTCAGGTGGCAATGGGTATCGCGAGTGCGGCTCTGGGAGCTTCCGGACTGAGCTTTCTGGGCTTCGGCGTACAGGCTCCCACACCGGAATGGGGCGCCATGCTGGCTTCCGCCCGTGGATACATGCGGGATTATCCTCATATGGTAATTATCCCCGGACTGTTTATCATGCTGACCGTACTGAGCTTTAACCTGGTAGGCGACGCGATCCGTGACGCACTGGATCCGAAGCTGAGAGAGTGATGGGAAAGGAAAAACGACTATGGGAAAAACAAACAATGAAGAACTGATTTCCGTTCGCGACCTGGTTGTGGAGTACAGGTCGGGCGGCGACACCATTCATGCGGTGAACGGCGTATCCTTTGAACTGGCTGCCGGCTCTACCATCGGTCTGGTTGGAGAAACCGGCGCAGGCAAAACCTCCATTGCCCGTGCAATTCTGCGAATTCTTCCTGATCACGCGACAAAGAAAGTCAGCGGTGAGATTTATTTTAAAGGAAAGGATCTGCTGAAGCTTCCGGAAAATGAAATGCGGACTCTCCGGGGTAAGAGCATTTCCATGATTTTCCAGGATCCGATGACTGCTCTGAACCCGGTAAAGACCGTTGTGGATCAGATTGCCGAGGGCCTTCGCCTGCATCAGCATCTGAACAAGCAGGATTCCATCCGGGCTGCCATTAAAATGCTGGAGACGGTAGGTATTTCCGAGGACCGTGCCCAGGAGTATCCCCATCAGTTTTCCGGCGGTATGAAACAGCGTGTGGTAATCGCCATTGCGCTGGCCTGCAATCCGGAGCTGCTGATTGCCGATGAGCCCACCACCGCTCTGGATGTGACCATTCAGGCACAGGTAATGGACCTGATGAAGAATCTCCAGAAGGAGCTGGGGACCGCCCTGATTCTGATCACCCATGATCTGGGTGTTGTGGCAGATATCTGTGACACCGTTGCCGTTGTTTACGCAGGAGAACTGGTAGAATACGGCACAAAAGAAGCGATTTATGACCATCCGACCCATCCGTATACCAAGGGTCTGTTCGGAGCTCTGCCGGATCTGTCCAAGAATGTCCGCAGACTTTCTCCGGTGGAAGGGCTGCCGCCTGATCCCAGTGATCTTCCGAAAGGCTGCTCCTTTGCGCCGCGCTGTCCCCATGCCACGGATGCATGCCGTCAGGCGCCGGTGGGCATGACAGAAATCGCTGAGAAACATTTCGTACGCTGCATCAGATGCGGGAAGGAGGCTTAACCATGGCACTGCTGGAAATTGAACATCTGAAAAAATATTTTCCTTCACCCAGAGGAACGGTTCATGCGGTAGATGACGTTTCTTTTAAAATCAACAAGGGCGAAACCATGGGTCTGGTAGGCGAATCCGGCTGCGGAAAATCCACCCTGGGACGTACCATCATTCATCTGCTGGAGAGCACGGATGGCGTGATCCGCTTTGAAGACAAGGATGTCACCCATCTGAAGAAAGACGGGCTGAAAAAGCTGCGTGAGGACATGCAGATTATTTTCCAGGATCCCTATTCCTCTCTGAATCCCCGTCTGACTCTCCACGATACGGTTATGGAGCCGCTGCAGCTGTCCGGACGGTTCAGCTCAAAGGAATCTCTGGAAGCGGAAACCAACCGCCTGATGGACCTGGTAGGCCTGGAGAGCCGGTTCCGGATGTCCTATCCCCATGAACTGGACGGCGGCCGCCGCCAGCGTGTGGGAATTGCCCGGGCCATTGCCCTGAATCCGAAATTCGTGGTATGTGATGAGCCGGTATCGGCCCTAGATGTTTCCATTCAGGCACAGATTCTGAACCTGCTGATGGATCTGCAGGAGGAATACGGCCTGACCTACCTGTTTGTAACCCATGACCTGTCCGTTGTACGCCATATTTCCACCAACATCTGTGTTATGTATCTGGGCCAGATGGTGGAGACGGCACCCACCCAGGAGCTTTTTGACCGGCCGATGCACCCCTATACCAAGGCGCTGCTGTCCGCCATTCCCACGGTGGATATTCATAATAAGACAGAGCGGATCCTGCTGAAAGGCGAGATCAATTCTCCGATTAATCCGAAACCGGGCTGCCGTTTTGCCGTACGCTGTCCCTATGCGACGGACAAATGCCATCAGCCGGTGGAACTGACTGAAGTCAGTCCGGGACATTTCTGTTCCTGCTGCCGGGTGAAGGAACTGAATCCGTAACAAAGTCCGCAGCAGGAGAAAAGGAAAGCAGCAGCTGAGTAAGAAATCCATACAGGAGCGTGGCAGAATGAAATCATTGCGTGAGCAGTTTGAAGACGATTACATGGCCGTCAGTGTGCCGGCAAACAATAAGGACGGGTTTCAGATTAAATATGTGTATTATGGCCCCTGGTATATCTGGGAGCTTCCGGAGAAGGAGCTGAAGCGGAAAAAAGGGCTGAAGCGGAAAAAAGGGCTCTTTGCCGGAGTCAGCCTGGGAAGTCTGCTGCTCTATGTGCTGGCCGGCGTGCAGTACTGTTTGGCCAACAGCCAGGCCATTGTGACAGTGGCAGGGATTCTGGCTCTCTGTGCCCACGTGTTTGAGATTTTCCATGCCTTTGAATTCCTGTTTGCGAAATACCGGACCAGCAGGCTGACTTACCGGAATGTCAACCGGTCGCTGCGAACGGCACCGGCAATCCGTGGAGCCTGTCTGTTGACTGCATCGGTTTTCAGCGGACTTTCCATGGTATGGAATGGATGGGAGATCCGGTCCTTTTTTGCGGCGGCAGACTATCTGATCTGCGCCGCGGCGGCATTCTGGATTTTTGCGGAATACAGAATGATTCCTTTTACAACCGAGAAAAATGAGAATCCTGTCCTGGAAGGTGCCAATTGGACGGGAGAGAAAGAATAATCAGAGAGTGATGAGGTGAGTGGTATGGAAAAACTGAGATATGCGGTAATTGGATATGGATTTATAGGCAGACGTCATGTCAATACACTGAAAAGCTTTGAGGACTCAGACTGTGTGGCAGTGTGTGACAGGAATCCCGTCAGACTGCAGGAAGTAAAGGAGCTTTATCCGGATATGGATGTGTATACAAGCGCGGATGAAATGTTCGAAAAAGCGGATCTGGACGGCGTGATTATTTCTGCCAATAATAATCAGCATAAAGATCTGGTCATCAAGGCGGCCAGGGCCGGAAAACACATCCTTGTGGAAAAGCCGGCGGCAATGTCCGTGGCGGAGCTGGATGAGATGACGGCAGAAGCGGAAAAAGCCGGCGTGACCTTTACAGTACACCAGCAGCGCCGGTTTGATAAGGACTTCCGGTGTGTGAAGGAATGCTATGACCGGAAGCTGGTTGGGGATATCTATACCATTCAGAGTTCTCTGTACGGGTATAACGGAAATATGCACGACTGGCATGTATACAGGTCCGAGGGCGGCGGAATGCTCTATGATTGGGGCGTTCATCTGATTGACCAGATTCTGTATATGGTGGACAGCCGTCTGGTATCTGTTTTCGCGGATGTGCGCAATGTGATCAATGCGGAGGTGGATGATTATTTCAAGATTCTTCTCCGGTTTGAGAACAGGGTGACGGCGGAGATCGAGCTGGGTACTTATTTCCTGTCAGACCGGAAGGACTGGTTTGAGCGGCACTGGTATGTGGGCGGAAACAAAGGCAGCATGTATGCGGACAAATTTGATCCGGAAGGCAAAATTGTGCGGACCACTCATCTGCTGGAAAATGTGGCAAAGGATCAGGACAAATCCGTGGCCTCCTACGGTCCCACCAGATCCTTCGGCGTGCCGGCTCCGGGTCTGATTGTGACGGAGGAGATTCCGAAGGCGGACTGCGAGCAGCGTGATTTCTTTGTCAATTATTTTAAGGCGGTTCGGGGCGAAGAGGAATTCCTGGTGAAAATTCCGGAGGTTCGCCGGGTGCTGGCTGTGATGGAAGCCTGCAGGGAATCCGCGCGTACGATGAAAAGCGTTGACTTTGAATAAGAAAAAATGGTATAATTAAAAAAATGAGCTGTCCATCGATCCCTTGGCTCATTAAAAAACAGGGAAAACGGCAGACCCGTGGAGTTTCTCCACGGGTCTTTATGGCATCATAACAAGATTTACCCGACAAATGAGCCTTCCGTCGATTTTTCCGTGCTTCGCACTTTCAAAATCGACACTCAGAATGCTTACAGGAGAGAAATATGGAGCGAAACTATTTAAAGTCGGATGCGCTGGTTGCACTGGATTTTATTACGGATCAGCATATTGATATCCATTCACATGGAAATCTGGAATTATTGTTTGTGATCAGCGGAAAACTGGTAATCACTATTGAAAAGGATACCTATCAGCTGAACCGCGGCGATATGGTCGTTGTGAACAGCAACCGGAGGCACAGCTATCAGGGAACCCCGAACCTGATTCTGGGGCGTTTCCTGATTTCTTATACGAAGGTCCGGGAGCTGCTGGGCCAGGGCCAGGTGCTGTTCTGGTGTAATTCCACCATTGATTACAATGAAGCCTATGAGGAGCTGCGCCGTGTGATTGTGAAGATTTTCAGCCAGTCGGTACGGAAGCAGGACCGCATGAAGCTGTATCTGAACAGTATGTATTATCAGATGCTGCATATTCTGGCGGAGAATTTTCTGCTGACAACGGATGACCGGAAGTATGAAGAAGAAAAAAGCAATACGGATGAACGGATTCAGGAAATATTTGCTTATATCCGGGCAAACTACAGCCAGAACATCACGCTGGATGATCTGGCCGGGGAGCTTTATCTGTCGTCCACGTATGTTTCCAAATATATCAAGAAAAAATGCGGCATTAATTTTATGGAGCTTCTGAATACGGTCCGGCTGAGCCACGCCATTGAGGACTTGATGTATTCGGAGGACTCGATTATGAAGATTGCGCTGGAAAACGGATTTGCCAGCGTAGCCGCGTACAACAAAGCTTTTAAGGATGCTTACCAGATGACCCCTTCCGAATTCCGGAAGCAGAGGAAGATCCGGAATAAGGAACTGAGTGAGCAGGAGCGCAGCCTGCAGAAGAGGGTAGAGCAGGGAGTGGAGGATTACCTGGAATGGGATCCCACCAAGCCGGAGGATGAAACGGAGCTCTTTGAACTGAATGCCGAGGTTTCCATGGAGACGGAGCCGGTGGGTACCTGGAACAGAAGCAGCAGCCGGATGGTCAATGCCGGAACGGCCATGGACCTGACCCGGGCGGCATTTCAGGAGCAGATCCTGGCCCGCAGAGACCTCCTGGGAATTGAGTACGTCCGTTTCTGGGATATTTACGCCCCGGAGCTGTATATTGATATCCACGCTCCCAGGGGACAGCAGAATTACAGCCGTCTGAATATGGTCACGGATTTCCTGGTGAAGAATCATCTGAAGCCCTACATTGAGCTGGGCTTTAAGCCGGTGCGGATTCTGCAAACCACTCATAAGGCCCTGAAGGAGATCGAACGCAATCTGGAATTTGATTCCGATGAGGAGATGTGGAATTTTTACAGCGATCTGATGCACAATTTTATCACCCGCTATGGGGCGGAGGAGGTGTCCAACTGGTATTTTGAATACTGGGAAAAGACCAATACCAATTACCGGAAGTCCGGCGCCTATGAGTATACGACTCTGGTGGAGCGGGAACACCGGGAATATTTTCACCAGTTCGGGATCATTGCGGGAGCCTTCCGGAGAAGGCTTCCGGGAATCCGGATCGGAGGCGGCGGTTTTCCGGTGCGGATGTACGGGGAAAACGGCTTTGCCCAGATTCTGACAATCTGGAAACAGGAAAAGGAGCTGCCGGATTTTCTTTCTCTGAGCTGTTATCCTTATGTGCTGGAGCGGGAAGCGGAGTCCTACTATGAAAAGCGCACCACGGATATGGAGTTTGTCCGGCATAATCTGGAGGTCCTGCGCAATGCGGTGAAGAAAGCGGAGTTCCCGGAAACGGAAATCCACGTGTCGGAATACAGCTTCAGCCTGTCCAACCGGAATATCATCAATGACAGCTGCTTAAAAGGTGCTTTTCTGGTTCATAATGCCATCTCCTGTTACGGAAAGGCGGATCTGATGGGGCACTGGCTCTTTACGGATGCCTATTCAGAAGAGCGGGATGTGGGGGCGGCGCTTTTCGGCGGCTGCGGCCTGCTGACCAAGGACGGAATTCCCAAGCCCTCCTACTATGCCATGGAGTTCCTGTACCGGATGTACCCGAAGATTCTCCAGATTCATCCGAACTATGTGGTGACCCGAAATGACCGGGGGTTCATCCGTGTTGTCTGCCACAACCTGAAAAAGCCCAATTACAGTTATTATATTACAGATGAGGACATGCTGCAGATCCGGGATCTGCCCATGATTCTGGAAAACAGGGAGCGCCTGACCATTCATCTGAAAGTGGATCATGTGGAAAACGGCATTTATAAAATCAAGCGGAATCAGGTTCGGCGGATGCACGGCAGTGTCCAGGATAAATGGATTTCCCTGAATATGGAATCCGATCTGACCATGATGGAGCTGGATTATCTGAGGGCTTCCAGCATCAGCGAGATTTCCATCCAGGAGGCGGAGGTAAAAAACCATACGCTGGAGCTGAAAATGGAACTGGAGCCCAATGAAATTCATCATCTTTCGATTTATCTGAAATGATGCGGAATCTATGGGTTTGCCGGGCAGCTCATCTGATTTATGCGCTGTCCGGGATGTCCGCGGATGAAAATCAGATGGAAAGGTTCTGACGGAACAAGAAGGAGAAGAAAATGAAGAAAGTCGGGATTATGACGGACAGTCACAGTGGAATTTCAAAAAAAGAAGCAGAGGAAAGGGAAATCCGGGTTTTGCCCATGCCCTTCTGCGTAGACGGAGAACGCTGCCTGGAGGAGGTCACCATGTCCAGGGAGGCTTTTTATGAGCATTTGAAACGGGGCGCAGATGTATCCACCTCTCAGCCGTCTCCGGAGGATGTGATGGAGATGTGGGATGACATGCTGACAGAATTTCAGGAAATTGTCTATATGCCCATCAGCAGCGGGCTCAGCGGTTCCTGCCAGACAGCCATGATGCTGTCCCGGGAGAAACGCTACGACGGCAGAGTGTTCGTGGTGGATAATGGGCGTGTTTCCACACCGCTTCACCGCTCAGTGCTGGACGCACTGGAACTGGCAGAGGAGGGGTATGGGGCGGCCGATATCCGGAAAATGCTGGAGGATGCCAGAGAAGAGATGACGATTTACATCGGTGTCAGCACCCTGGAATATCTGAAAAAGGGCGGAAGAATCAAGCCTGCGGTGGCTGCTGTCGGAACGGTCCTGAATATCAAACCAATCCTGCAGCTCGGTGTTGGGACTCTGGATATTTATCAGAAATGCCGGAAATTCTCTGTGGCGAAGAAAGAGATGCTGAAGGCCATGCGCCATGATATGGAAACCCGCTTTGCTGAGCAGTGGAAAAACGGGGAGCTTTCTCTGCTGGCTGCGTCCAGTGCCTCCCGGGAGGAGACGGAGGAATGGGTTCAGGAGATTCAGGCGGAATTCCCGGGAATGAAGGTTCTGTGTGACAATCTTTCCATGGGAGTGTCCTGCCATGTCGGCTTCGGCGGGCTTGGCGTGGGATGTTCCTGCCGGCCCAAACGGATGAGGAAGCAGATATAAATTCACAATTTTTTCACAAAATAATCCTGTTCACCCCCTTGACATTAAAAGTAATAGGCGTTATATTACACATAGAACAAAGGAAAGGGAACAAAGCAAACGCCGGTTCCCTGAACATCCCAGTTCCAAAGAAACAAGGTAAACAGACATAGCAGTGAAAGAAAAGGAGCGATGACTTATGTTGATGCCGAGTATTTTTGGAGAAGATTTGTTTGATGATTTCTTTGATATTTCTTTTGATGATAAAGCAGAACGCAGAGCGGAGAAGAAGCTGTACGGCAGGAATGCGAAGAACCTGATGAAGACAGACGTTAAGGAGCTGGATCACAGCTATGAGCTGGAGATTGATCTGCCTGGCTTTAAAAAAGATGAGATTCAGGTATCTCTGGAAAAGGGTTATCTGATTATCAGCGCAGCCAAGGGACTGGATCAGGATGAAAAGGAGAAGGAGTCCGGCCGTTACATTCGGAGAGAGCGTTATGCGGGAGCCTGTCAGAGAAGCTTCTTCGTAGGGGAAGACGTGAGACAGGAAGAGATTAAGGCAGAATTCAGGCATGGCATTCTGAAACTCTCCGTGCCGAAGAAGACAGAGAGAGCGGAAGAGAAGAAGGACCATTCTATTACGATTGAAGGCTGAGGAAGAAAGGAAGTGCTGATTATGGCTGATAAGAATCCGAAGCATCCGCTGAAAAAGAAAAAAGCTGTTCCAAAGCTGAATATGGCAGACCATGAGGCAGTTGCGGAAGCAGAAAGCCATCAGAAGGGGAAAAAACATACCTATTGATGCAGACAGATCCGTGACAGAGAAACAGACGACAGGCTGCCGCACTGCTGAGTTGATCAGCCGGTGCGGCAGCTTTTTTGATATGGAGGGTGAATGAGATGGGAAAGAAGAGAGATTATTACGAAGTTCTCGGCATTGACCGGAAGGCAGACGCGGCAGCGATTAAAAAAGCATACCGGAAGCTGGCGAAAAAGTATCATCCGGATACGAATGCCGGAAATCCTCAGGCTGCGGAAAAATTTAAAGAAGTGACAGAGGCCTACAATGTTTTGAGTGATGAAGAAAAAAAGAAGCTGTATGATCAGTTTGGCCATGCAGCCTTTGAGGGCGGAGCGGATCCAGGCTCCGGCTATTCCTATACGAATCCGGACGGCGGGTACCGGGAGTTTCATTTTGAAGGAAATATGGACGATCTGTTCGGAGATTTCTTCAGCGGCTTTGGCCAGGGAAGGAGCAGCCAGGGATTCAGCGGCTTTGGCCAGGGAAGGAGCAGCCAGGATTTCGGAGGCTTTGGGCGGGGAAGCCGGGGGTTTGGCGGATTTACGGACGGCGGCTTCGGAGGCTCTTACCGTGAAAAAGGCCAGGATATTTCGACAAAGGTACAGCTGACTTTTGAGGAAGCGGTTTTCGGATGTGACAAGCTGATCCATTTCCAGAAAGAGGACGGTTCGGTTCAGTCTCTTCAGGTTCATATCCCTGCGGGTATCGATACCGGAAAGAAGATCCGGCTTCAGGGCAAGGGAATGCAGGGGGCGGGCGGCGGTGAACCGGGAGATCTCTATCTGGAGGCAGAGGTCGGAACAAAAGAAGGCTTTGAACGGAAAGGAAACGACGTTTACACCACAGTCCGGATTCCCTTTGTGACGGCTGCCCTGGGAGGCGAAGCCATTGTACCCACCCTTTATGGGAAGGTAAGCTGCAGGATACAGGAGGGGACCCAGGCGGGCTCCAGGATCCGGCTGCGGGGGAAAGGAATTGCTTCCATGCAGAATCCCCTGATTAAGGGCGATCAGTACGTGACCATTGAGATTCAGGTGCCCAGGCATCTGAATCCGGAAGCCAAGAAAAAATTAAGAGAATTCAGCGCGGCAGCGTAAAGCCAAAAAGGTACGGGCCTGTTCCCGGATTGGAATGGCCTGTATGAAAAAAAATCATTTCATTGGAATTTTATCTTGTAGTATACTAGTATAATCCACACAAAATAACCTTATGTTTTGCTGGCCTGCTTTCCCGACAGCACAGGTGTAAAATCCTCAGCGTAGCCCGCTACGCCTGCGTTTTTACACCTGCACTCTCGAAAAAGTATCCTCACTGAAACAGTAAGGTATTTCATGTGGGTTATACGAAAAGCAAATCG
>JAXEJQ010000034.1:0-21149 GCA_034101475.1 Candidatus Limivivens sp. | reverse complement strand
GGCCCCTGTTTCATGCGCAGTGGTGCCAACGCAGGGCATGGGGGTTTACTATAAAAGTCCCGGACAGCAGCCATGTGGTGAAGCATGCTTGCATGCGCAGACACATGGCTATTGGACGGGCTACCCGTATGAGCAAGCAGCCATTTTTCGCAGAAAAATGAGCGAATTGCGTATGTTTTCGTTGATTTTGAAAGTGCACAGCACGGAACAATCCGTATGATATCTTTTGCCTCAAACATCATAAATACGCTTTCATAAATAAGGTGCTGCCGCACGAACCCCCGTGCGGCAGCACCTTATTTGTAGTGATTTATCAGAAGCTGGCCTCCAGCTTCCCGATCATCTCGTCGATATGCGCTTTCTCTATCACCAGAGGCGGCACCAGCCGCAGCACATCGCTTCCGGCTGAAAGGACAATCAGGCCGTTGTCCAGAGCTTTCTTTACAATCTCACCCACCGGGCGTCCTTTTACCACCACGCCCTGCATGAAGCCTTTTCCTCTGCGGGTTTCCAGGAAGTCGTATTTTTCCACCAGGGCATCCAGCTTTTCTTCCAGATAAGGCGCTGTCTCTCTGACATGATCCACAATTCCATTCTGTTCGAACAGATCAAAGACTTTGGAAACAGCCGCACAGGCCAGCGGATTGCCGCCGTAGGTGCTTCCGTGGTCCCCCGGAACCAGGGAGGATGCCGCGGCCTTTTCATTCAGCACAAAGGCGCCCACCGGGACACCGCAGCCCAGAGCCTTGGCACAGGTCATGATATCCGGCTCCACCCCGTAGTCCTGCCATGCGAACAGGCTTCCGGTCCGTCCCATGCCACACTGAATCTCGTCCAGAATCAGCAGGATATCTTTCTCCTCGCAGATGGCCTTTACCCCTTTTAAAAATGCCGGATCTGCCGGATAAATTCCGCCCTCTCCCTGAACGGTTTCCAGAATAATGGCGCAGGTTTTCTCATTGACACAGGCACGAACGCTTTCCAGATCATTGAAATCCGCGAATCTCACGCCGCCCATCAGGGGTTTGAAGGCTTCCTGATAATGGGGATTTCCCGTTACGGAAAGGGCTCCCACGCTTCTCCCGTGGAAGGAGTGGTTCATGGCAATGATTTCATGGTCCGTCTGATGGTCTTTATTCCAGGCATATTTCCGGGCAGCCTTGATGGCCCCTTCAATCGCTTCCGTTCCGCTGTTGGTAAAAAACACCCTGCTCATACCGCTGGCTTTCACAAGTTTTTGGGCCGCCTCGATCATGGGGATGTTGTAATAAAGATTGGAGGTATGGATCAGCTTGTCAATCTGGCCTTTCAGTGCCTCGTCGTAATCCTGATAATGGTAGCCCAGGGCAAACACCGCGATTCCCGCGCCGAAATCCAGATAAGTTTTCCCCTCGGTATCCGTCAGATAGACGCCTTCTCCCTTTTCCAGAACCACCGGAAACCGATTATACGTATGCAGAACCACCTCTTCCGCCTCAGCCATATAGTCATTCATTGGTTTCATAATAACGCTCCTCCTCGTCTCCGATAATGGCTGTGCCCACACCTTTGTTGGTAAAGAATTCCAGGAGCAGACAGTGCTCGATCCGTCCGTCCAGAATATGCACTCTGGAAACGCCGGCCTTGATGGCATCCACGCAGTTGCGGATCTTCGGGAGCATGCCGCCGCCCACATTGCCGCTTGCCAGCAGCTCTTCCGCCTCCGGAACCGTCAGCTCGGAAATCAGACTGGACTTGTCCAGAGGATCCCGGTAGACACCCTCGATGTCCGTGAGGAAGGCCAGCTTTGCGGCCCCCACAGCAGTGGCAATGGCACACGCCGCATCGTCCGCGTTGACATTGTAGGAATGATATTCGTCATCGGAACCCACCGGGCAGATCACAGGGACAAATCCATTGTCCAGAAGGGTGTTCAGAAGCTCGGTATTCACCTGCTTCACCTCGCCCACAAAGCCGATATCCTTTCCTCCGGAAAGCTTTTTGTCCACCCGCAGAAGGGTGCCGTCCTTTCCACTGATCCCCACAGCCTTGACTCCCACCTTTTCCATCATGGAAACCAGACCCTTGTTGACCCGGTTCAGAACCATCTCCGCCACCATCATGGTGTCCTTGTCCGTCACACGCAGACCGTTGACAAACTGCGTCTCCAGGCCCACCTTGTTCACCCATTTGGTAATTTCCTTGCCGCCGCCGTGGACGATAATCGGCCGGAAGCCTACCAGCTTCAGCAGCGCCACATCCCGGATGACGCTCTTTTTCAGTTCATGATCCACCATGGCGCTTCCGCCGTATTTTACCACAATGATTTTCCCGTGAAACCGCTGAATATAAGGCAGCGCTTCATTCAGGACGCTTGCTTTCTGCAGCCAGTTTTCCATTGTTTCCATTTTCTCATTCTCCTCTTTCTCAGCCCCGGATGAATCCCGGGTCCGCTAAATTCTTTACGCTCCCTTGAAAGGCCTCTGTATCCGCCTTTCTCAGGACCGGTAATCCGCGTTGATCTTCACATAATCATAGGTCAGGTCACAGCCCCAGGCCGTGGCAGATGCCGTTCCCATCTTCACATCGGCAATGGCCGTCACTTCCTTCTCGGAAAGAATCCGGGTAGCCTCCTCCTCACTGTAGCCGGTGTCCACACCATTTTCAATGATTTTCAGCTTTCCGGCGGCACTTTCAAAATACAGGTCCACCTTCTCCGGATCAAACCGGACGCCGGAATAGCCCAGAGCACACAGGATCCGGCCCCAGTTGGCATCATGGCCGAAAATCGCCGCCTTGGTCAGGTTGGAGGTAATCACGGATTTGGCCAGAATTTTGGCATCCTCCTTTGAAGAGGCATTCACAACCCTGCATTCAAACAGCGCGGTGGCTCCCTCTCCGTCTCCGGCCATTTTCCTGGCCAGAGCTGTATTGACATAATTCAGCGCTTTGGCAAAGACCTGATAATCCTCATTTTCATCGGTGATCTCCGGGTTCCCGGCCATGCCGTTTGCCAGCAGCAGTACCGTATCGTTGGTGGACGTGTCACCATCCACGGAAATCATATTGAAGGTATCACAGATATCCGCACTTAAAGCCTTCTGCAGCATTTCCTTGGAAATCGCGGCGTCTGTGGTCACAAAGCCCAGCATGGTACACATATTCGGATGAATCATGCCGGAGCCTTTGCACATTCCGCCGATGGTAACGGTTTTCCCGCCCAGAGTCAGCTCCACAGCGACCTCCTTTTTCACCGTATCCGTCGTCATAATGGATTCTGCCGCCAGGGTTCCCGCTTCCAGGGAATCGGACAGCATGGGAACCATGGTTTCCACGCCCTTTTTGATCAGGTCGATGGGAATCTGGCGCCCGATCACGCCGGTGGAAGCCACCAGAATCTCATGCTCGGAAACGCCCAAAAGCTCTGCTGCTTTCACAGCCGTTTCCCGGCAGTATCCGTAGCCTTCCTCCCCGGTGCAGGCGTTTGCCACGCCGCTGTTTACCACCACGGCCTTTGCAACGGGATAATGATAAACCACATTCTGATCCCATTTTACGGGAGCTGCCTTCACCACGTTGGTGGTAAAGGTTCCTGCACAGACACAGGGAACCTCACTGACCACCATCGCCATATCCTTCCGGTCTTTTTTAATTCCTGCAAAAATTCCAATAGCCTGAAAACCCTTTGCCGCGGTTACCCCGCCTCTGATCTCTTTCATAAATAATCTCCCTTCCTGCAAAGCTGTCACGGGAACATGGGAACCATCTGAAGTCCCTCATTTTCCGGCAGTCCGAACATCAGATTCATATTCTGCACAGCCTGTCCGGCAGCGCCCTTCACCAGATTGTCCATTGCGCCCATCATAATCAGGCGATGGGTTCTGGGATCAATCTTGAAATTCACATCCACGTAGTTACTGCCTTCCACCCACTTCGTTTCCGGGCAGACATCCGGATCCAGAACCCGCACAAACTGCTCCTTCTCATAATATTTCTCATAGGCTGCCCGAACCTCTTCATTGGAAACCTCCCTGGTCAAACTGGCATAGGCAGTGATCAGAATGCCCCGGTTCATGGGAACCAGATGGGGCGTAAAGTTCAGACAGAGCTCTCTGCCCGCCGCGTAGCCCAGCTGTTCCTCAATCTCCGGCGTATGTCTGTGGGCCGCCACCCCATAGGCCTTGATATTTTCATTCACTTCACAGTACAGATTTGCCGTCTTCGCCCCTCTGCCCGCTCCGGAGGTGCCGGATTTGGCATCAATGATGATGGTATCCGGATCAATGAGTCCTTCCTTCAGCGCCGGATAAATGGAAAGAGTGCTGCAGGTGGGATAGCAGCCCGGATTCGCAAGAAGCCTTGCTTTTTTAATCTGCTCCCGGTTGATCTCACAGAGACCATACACCGCTTCCCCAAGGAACTGCGGGGACTTGTGCTCAATTTTATACCATTCTTCGTATGTTTTTACATTTTTAATCCGGAAATCCGCGCTTAAGTCGATCACCTTTGCCCTGGAAAGGATTCCTTCATTTATAAGGGAAGCACACAGTCCCTGGGGAGTGGCCGTGAAAATCACATCCACTTCATCCGCCAATGCTTCCATATTATCATCCATGCACTTCGCATCCACGATCTGAAACATATTCTGATAAACGCTGCTGTATTTCCGGTCAATATAGCTTCTGGAGCCCAGCCATATAATCTCCGCATCCTTATGTCCCATCAGCAGCCGTACAATTTCTCCTCCGGCGTATCCGGTGGCACCGATAATCCCTGCTTTTATCATTTCTTCAAACTCCTTTTTAATTATGCAGTACTGTTTGAGCCCTCCCGGGCGCTTACACTATCATATACCAGTTTCTTCCTCGTGTAAAGCATTTCTTGATGCGCATAATTATACATCTTTATTGCATATTATTCAATCTTATTTTACACTTTTCACAAATTTAACATTTGTGCTTGCATAAATATGATAATTGATGTATAGTAGGAAAGAACTTAAGGGCAGGAGAAGCCCGTTGAAAATCTGAGGAGGAACATACCATGAAAGAAAAAGTCATTTTAGCGTATTCCGGCGGTCTGGATACCACTGCCATCATTCCCTGGTTAAAAGAAAATTTCGATTATGAAGTAATCTGCTGCTGCATCGACTGCGGACAGGGCAATGAACTGGATGGTCTGGAGGAACGGGCCAGATTATCCGGCGCTTCCAAATTATATATTGAAAATATCATTGATGAGTTCTGTGACGATTATATCATGCCCTGTGTAAAGGCCGGCGCTGTCTACGAACACAAATAGCTGCTGGGTACCTCCATGGCCCGTCCGGTGATTGCCAAACGTCTGGTTGAGATCGCCATAAAAGAAGGCGCTTCCGCCATCTGCCACGGCGCCACCGGAAAAGGAAACGACCAGATCCGTTTCGAACTGGGAATCAAGGCTCTGGCTCCGGATCTGAAAATCATCGCTCCCTGGAGAATGACCGATGTCTGGACCATGCAGTCCCGGGAAGATGAGATCGAGTACTGCCATCAGCACGGGATTCATCTGCCCTTCGACGCAAAGCACAGCTACAGCCGTGACCGGAACCTGTGGCACATCAGCCATGAGGGCCTGGAGCTGGAGGATCCGGCAAACATGCCCAACTATGACGATATGCTGGTGCTTGGCGTGACACCGGAAAAAGCTCCGGATGAGGGTGAATTTGTCACCATGACCTTTGAAAAGGGTGTTCCGAAGAGCCTGAACGGCAAAGAAATGAAGGTTTCCGAGATCATTACCGAGCTGAACGCTCTGGGCGGCAAACACGGCATCGGTATCGTGGATATCGTGGAGAACCGTGTGGTCGGCATGAAGTCCCGTGGTGTATATGAAACTCCGGGCGGAACCATTCTGATGGAAGCCCATGAGCAGCTGGAAGAGCTGATTCTGGACCGGGAAACCCTGGAAACCAAAAAGAAACTGGGCAGCCAGTTCGCTCAGATTGTATACGAAGGAAAATGGTTCACTCCCCTTCGGGAAGCCATCCAGGCTTTTGTGGATGTGACCCAGGAATATGTGACCGGCGAAGTGAAATTCAAGCTGTACAAGGGCAACATCATCAAAGCCGGAACCACCTCTCCCTACAGCCTGTACAGTGAATCACTGGCTTCCTTCACCACCGGTGAGCTGTATGACCACCACGATGCCAGCGGATTTATCACACTGTTTGGTCTGCCTCTGAAGGTGAGAGCCATGAAAATGGCAGAGTCCAAAGAACAGTTCTAATCATTTCTCTGATAGAAAGATGATGCCAGGGTCAAAAGTCATAAACCATGATGCGCTTGCGCATAAGTGGTTTTATGACTGATTGACCCGCCCCAATATGAGGATAAAAGTGGGACGAATGTCCCACGATATCCGAATATTGGGCAGGATTTTGGAAGTGCGCAGCACGGAAAAATCGACGGATGGCTCATTTGTCGGCAACTCATACAGAGAAAAAAGTGCTGCAGGTCAAAACGACCTGCAGCACCTTTTTATTCATTTTCCGTTCGGAGAGCTGCCTCATAGACAGCCTGAACCTTTTCCCTGGTGGGAACGCCTTCATGAAGCTTCACACCATCCACGAAATAGGTGGGAACATAATAGTAATCCAGTGAATCCGCCAGCTCCTTTTCTTTCTCCTCATCTGCCACGCGAATCTCCACCTGCTCATACTCCGGATGTTCCTTTTTCAGCTCCTCCATCATTCGAAAAGCCTGATGGCAGTAAGGACAGTCCTCCAGAATCATCATCAATACTTTTTTCATTTTCCGCCTCCCTGTCTGCAATGTCCTGTTCCTGAACCATCAGGAAACTGACACGTAATAGTATTCCAGACCGTACGGACCGAACTTCAGCAGATATTCCTTCATATCCTCCGGCATAATCAGAACCGCCTGACAGTGTGCCGTATCACCGGGATGATATTCCTCATCATCCTCATAAAGATCATAAACGTTTGCGTAATACCAGTCTCCATGATACTCCAGGCTGCCTCCATCGGTACCGACCACATCAAATAAGCAGTTGGGCCAGTAAAAGCCGTATTCCGTATCCGTCATATCCTCTGTCAGATACAGATCGTATTCCAGAATCCGATATTCTTCTCCTTCTCCGGGTTCTTCAAAGGAATAAAAGCTGTCCTCCGGGCTGGTGAGTTCCTCCACCATCTCTGCCGCCTCCGCACCGCCGATGATTCCCGTTACACAAACGCCGACCTGCTCATACATATCGGAATTCACATTGTAAAAATAAACTTTTCCCATCTCGTTCAGTCCGGCCGGATCCTCCGGAACCGTCCCTCTGTCCGTGAATTCCATGGAAAGGTCCTCTGTTGCCCGGATTCCGGACACTCCCAGATATTTTTCCAGGCTTATCTCCGTCTCCCAGGTTTCCGGGGTCCACTCCGTTTCCGGAAGCTCCCAGGTTTCTTCCTCGGTATCCTCAAGCACTTCCCAGGTTTCTTCCTCAGTCTCCGGCTCCTGATCCAGGTTCTCTGGGAAGACTATCTCCGGAATCTGATTGTAATCACTCAGCCGGCAGCTCACCCAAAGCGTGGTGAACTCCATATCCGTGGTCATGCCCTCATCCTCTGCAGTCCCCTTAATTCCGGAAAGATCCATGGTCATCTCCCGCAGCCGCAGATCATCGGCACTCACATAAAGCTTCACGACGACGGTTTCCGGGAACTCCATCTCTCCATCTCCGAAGCTCTCCGCAATCTCATCAACCATTTCCACGACTTTCTCCTGAATGCTCTCCTCATCCGCAACACTGCCAAGCTCCACCTGGCCCGTCAGCAGATAATACTCTCTTCCATCCTCATCCAGAACCTTGTGGTCATCCAGTACAAAAACAGCATCCTCCAGAATCTCCTGGGCACTATCCACAAAGGATGTCTGATCCTCTCCGCCTTCCTCGCTTCGATACCAGTAATCAATCTCCCCCTCATCACCGATACCTTCGTATTTCACTCTCCGGCCATTCTCGTCCCGGATATAGGCCTGGGAAAATTCTGTTTCAGACATTCCCATCGCTTCCATGGACATGGTAACCGTCTGGTAAGCTGCATAGGGTTCAAAAATCGCATCCTCTGCCATGGAAATCTGAAACAGCATATCCATGCTCATCTGCAGTCCGGAGCTCTCCGTACCGCCGTTTATCCCCGCATGGATCTGCATATCCATATCGAGCTCTGTGCGCACACTCTCTGTGGACGCAAAGGCCTCTTCCGTCTTTTCCAGAAGGGCTTCCTTTGTCAGATCCACCGGATCGCCCGGCGTATATTTTTCTGACACCTCCGTCTGGACAGCTGCCGCTTCTGTCATCTCTGCCGTTTCCGCGGTTTCCTCCGCAAAGGCTCCAAACGGAACGGCTCCTGTCAAAAGTACACCAGTCAGTAACAGCCATAAATACTTTCTTCTCATTTTTCTCTCTCCTTCATTTTCAACCAATATTCATTTTCTCTCTCAGTGTCTTCAGGCTGCTGATCAGCCATGCCTTAAACTGATAACCCTTTTCGACCATCCAGCTGAACAGCCCGGTAAGCTGATAGGTCATACAGATCATCGGAATCACAAAGGCCACCTCCCACCGGAAAATCGGATAGATGCCCAAAAATCCCGGTGCCACGAGAATCCCCGCCAGGAAGATCACGACAATGCTGATACACAGGGTTCTCCGAAGCAGGTTCATGGGCTGGCAGACACGGGCTACCAGAATCATGCTCACTGCCGTACCGATCAGCAGATTCATGGTGGATGTCAGCACATCATCCTGTCCCCAGAACGGCCGAAACAGCTGAATCATCAGCATACTGACCACCATGGTCAGGGCCGTGGGCAGGGCATAGCGCATCACATAACGCAGAAATCCACTGCTGTTCACCGCCTCTGTGCGTTCCAGTGTCAGGATAAAGCTGGGAATCCCGATGGCAACCGTACTCATCCAGGAAAGCTGAATCGGAATGAACGGATATTCCCGCTGCATCACAATAAAGAGAATGCACAAAATCATGGAGTAAATGGTCTTCGTCAGGTACAGGGAGCTCACACGCTCAATATTCGTGATAATCGTGCGTCCTTCACTGACAATATTTTTCAGACAGGCAAAGTTGGAATCCAGCAGCACAATATGTGCCACCTGCTTCGCCGCGTCACTGCCGGCTGCCATGGCAATGCCGCAGTCCGCATCCTTCAGGGCCAGCACGTCATTGACACCGTCACCTACCATGCCGACTACCTTTTTATTCGCCTGGTAAGCCCGCACAAGCTGCTGCTTCTGTTCCGGTTTTACCCGTCCGAAAACCGAATACTGGCCAACCACCTCCGCCAGTTCCCTGGGATCCGAAGGCAGTGTGGAGGCATCCACATAGCGCTCTCCGCCTTCCAGTCCGGCTTTTACCGCAATCTGGGATACCGTCACCGGATTGTCACCGGAAATCACCTTAATATCCACATTCTGCTCCCGGAAATACCGGAAGGTATCCATCGCCTCCGGCCGGATGCAGTCTGAAATCACAATCAGGCCAATGGGAGTCACACCCGTAACCCGTCCATCCTCTGGATAAATCTCTTCGCAGGTGCCAAGCAGAAGGACACGCAGTCCCTCCTCGGAAAAACGGTCTACCTGCTCCTTCAGCTCTGCATCATCCTCAATCAGAAAGTCCGGAGCCCCCAGAACGAAACAGCCTTCCGCCGCATAGCGGATCGCCCGGTATTTCCGGTCTGAAGAGAAGGGAATCTTCTCTTTAACCGTCCAGTTCTCCCTTCTGACAAAGTATGCCATCAGGGCTTCCTGCGTGTTATTCACATCGTCAAAAGCGAAGGCCAGATGGTTCATCACCTGCTCGACTCTGGATTCCTCGGTGCCGTTCACGCCCAGAACGTTCACAACCTCCAGCTTTCCGGTGGTAATGGTTCCTGTCTTGTCCAGGCAGAGAACATTCACCCGGGCAAGGGCTTCAATGGCTTCCATTTCCTGAACCAGGGCACGCTTCTTCGCCAGACGTCCAACGCCCAGAATAAAGGAAATACTGGTGAGCAGCACCAGACCTTCCGGAATCATGCCGATCACACCCGCCACTGTACTCACCAGCGCATCGGAGAAATTGGCTCCGCTGGCATTTCTCTGGGACAGATAAAGCAGGATTCCGACCGGAATAATCACAACGCCCACAACCTTGATGATGCGTTTGATCGTCGTCTGCATCTCAGAGGTGGCACGCTTTTTGGTTTTGGCCTTTTTCATCAGCTGGTAGGCGTAATTATCCTCGCCCACATGAACGACCTGAACCACTGCGGTCCCTGCCGTCAGAAAACTGCCGGACATCAGGCGGTCTCCGGCCTTTTTCCGGACCGGTTTGGACTCACCGGTGAGCATGGATTCATTGACCTCCAGCCCATTGGATTCCAGAACAACGCTGTCCGCACAGATCTGGTCTCCGGTGGACACCAGCATGACATCGTCCACAACCACTTCCTGAATGGGAATCTCCTGTTCCTTTTCATCACGGATCACCCGTGCTTTGGATGCCGTAATCACGGAAAGCTTATCCACCAGATTCTTGACCTTCATCTCCTGGGCAATACCGATCAGGGAATTGATGATGATCACGCCCATGAACGTAATGTTTTTGATCTGCCCGGAAATCAGAATCAGGCATCCCAGTGCCAGATTCAGAAAGTTGAAGTAAGTCAGTGTATGATCCTTGATAATCTCTTTTTTGGTTTTAAAAATATTCTCTCCGGTGTCATTGACCCTTCCCAGACGGATTCGCTTTTCCACCTGGGCCTGGGTCAGCCCCAGCTGATTCGGATCTGCAATCTCATCCGGATCCGGCTCCTCAGGAACAGGCTCCTCCGAAACAGGCTGTTCTCCGGAGCCCTCTGCGGAAGCCTCTGCCTCCCCGGAAGCTGCTTTTTCCTCCGTCTCCGACAGACCAGCAGCGGTTCCTTCTGCTTCTGCTCCCGCTGTCACGCCCTCTTCAGTCTCTGTCCAAAGCTCTTCGCCCTCCGTCTCTTTGCCCTTCTCCCGAAAGTCCCCGGGATCCGAAGCGCCAGTGCCCGGCCTTCCTGCGGGAACCAGCTCCAAAGTCGCTGCTTCTTCTCCTGCGCCTCTCACCGGCACCGGAGGCTGATACTGCTTTCTCGCCGGAAGCTGCCGTTTTCTCTTTTTCCGTCCGCCTCTGCGTCCCCCAGAAGTCTCTGCCTCAGATCCCCCGGCTGCTTCTGTCTCCACTGAAGTCTCTGACTCGGAATCCAAGGCTGCTTCTGCTGCCTCCGTGCCCTCTGACTCAGGCTCCAGGACTGCTTCTGCTGCCTCCGGGCTCTCTGACTCAGGCTCCCGGACTGCTTCTGCTGTCTCCGGCCCCCTTGAATCAGGTTCCCAGGCCCCATCCGCCATCACCGGCTCTTCAATGGTTTCGTCCACCTCCGGCAGGTCGCTGCTGTCACCACATGTCTCTGTCTCTGCCTCCAGAACTTCCCCTTCCACAAGTTCCCGGGAATCCTGGTCGGATTCTTCATTCCATTTTTTTGTATCCATAATTTCCTCGTTTTCCCATATCTAAATAGATCCTGAAAATTCTTTCCTTTTTCGGTTGCAATTTCCATATGTCATATGAATCATATTATACAGAATTTCTTTAAATTTGTATACCTTCCCCCGGAAAGTTATTAAAAATTTAAGTTTTCTTGCGAATTTCTTTCGGATTTATTACGCAGAAAGTACAGAGTCTTACCGGATCTGCCGCTTTTATTTCGAGAGCTACATTTCAGAAACTCATCGAAAGCGATAAAGCTGTCTGTAAATCTGTCTTTATAAAGCTGAAAAATACAAGCTGCCGAGGAATGGAAACTATGAGCATAAGAAAACCACCGTACAGGATTTTTTCCTATACGGCGGCCCATATCTGCTATTTGCCGAACAAATCGCTGTGTGTCCCGGTACGGACTAAAGTCAGTATCAGCACATCGTCTTCTATGCGGTAAATCAATAACCAGTCCGAGAGAATATGGCATTTGCGGTGTCCTGCCCAATTCCCGGATAAAGCATGATCTTTGTTTTTTTCCGGAAGTGGCTCACCCATTGCGAGAGCAGAAACCACATCCTCCAACAGCCCGATTTTTAATCCGCGCTTCATTGCCAGTTTATAGTCCTTTCTGAATTGCGTGGTGGGCTTAACAGTATATTTTGTTTTCCTCATGCTTTCAGATCCGCAAACAGCTCATCCAAATCGGTGTACCCTTTCACAGACGGATCTTTCGCAATCCTTTCCGCCTCCAATAAAGCTGCAACTGTTTCCTTGTTGGGCTGATTCAGGGAAATGTCAAAAGGAATCCTGCCCTCACGAAGCGACTGACGTACAAAGATATTGAACGCTGTGGACAGGTTCATTCCGAGTTCTCCGAACAGGGCATCAGCCTGTGCTTTCAAATCCGAATCCATACGAATGCTGATATTTGTGGTAGAGCCAGCCATATAACCATCTCCTTTCGTGCTGGTAAATATAGTATATGCAATTCGCACGAAAAATGCAATACTTTGCACGAAAAATTAACAGCAGTAAGTTGCTGTGAACGGAGTGAAGAGTAACCCCGTTATTGCGTTATTGCGTTATTACGTTTATTTTGAACAAAATATTGCATTTTTTATATTCCTCTGCTATAATATGTCCGAACAAAAAATACTTTAGCGAGTTAAGGAGGAAAAGTCCATGTCATATGTTGACGAGGTCATTGCCAAAGTGATTGAACAGAACCCGGCGGAACCGGAGTTTCATCAGGCGGTTAAAGAAGTTCTGGAGTCCCTGAGAGTGGTCATTGAAGCAAACGAAGAAAAATACAGAAAAGACGCTCTTCTGGAACGTCTGGTTAATCCGGAGAGACAGATTAAATTCCGCGTACCGTGGGTAGATGACAAGGGTCAGGTTCAGGTAAATACCGGCTACCGCGTACAGTTTAACAGCGCCATCGGCCCCTACAAGGGAGGTATCCGCCTTCATCCGTCCGTAAACCTGGGTATTATCAAATTCCTGGGCTTTGAACAGATTTTCAAAAATTCCCTGACCGGCCTGCCCATCGGCGGCGGCAAGGGTGGTTCTGATTTTGATCCCAAGGGCAAATCTGACCGCGAAGTGATGGCATTCTGCCAGAGCTTTATGACTGAACTCTGCAAATATATCGGCGCAGACACCGATGTACCGGCAGGTGATATCGGAACAGGCGCCAGAGAAATCGGCTATATGTTCGGCCAGTATAAGAGAATCCGCGGCGTATACGAAGGCGTTCTGACCGGAAAGGGTCTGTCCTACGGCGGTTCCCTGGCCCGTACCGAAGCTACCGGATATGGTCTGCTGTACCTGACCCGCGAGCTTCTGAAAATGAACGGCATTGATATTGCCGGAAAGACCGTTTGTATCTCCGGTTCCGGAAATGTTGCGATCTACGCCGCTCAGAAAGCCACCCAGATGGGCGCAAAGGTTGTTACCGTCAGCGATTCCACCGGCTGGGTTTATGATCCGGAAGGCATCGATATCGCAGCCCTGAAGGAGATCAAAGAAATCAACCGTGCGCGTCTGACGGAATACAGGAATTACCGTCCCAATTCCGAATACCATGAAGGCCGCGGTGTATGGGCCATCAAGTGTGATCTGGCACTGCCCTGCGCTACCCAGAACGAGCTGACTCTGGAAGATGCCAAGGCCCTGGTTGCCAACGGCGTAACCGCCGTATGCGAAGGCGCAAACATGCCGACCACTCTGGAAGCCACCGAATATCTCCAGGCCAACGGTGTGATTTTCGCTCCCGGCAAAGCTGCAAACGCCGGCGGCGTTGCCACCTCTGCTCTGGAGATGTCCCAGAACAGCGAGCGTTTAAGCTGGAGCTTTGAAGAAGTAGACGCCAAGCTGCAGACCATTATGGTTAATATCTGCCACAATATGGCAGACGCTGCTGAGCGCTACGGCATGAAGGGCAACTATGTTGCAGGCGCAAATATCGCCGGCTTCGAAAAAGTGGTAGATGCCATGAATGCACAGGGGATTGTCTGATTCTATTCATACATTCCGTATAACAGGCGGGCAGGTGTTTCTGCCTCTCTGAGAATACAAGAAAACCGCCGGTTCGGTTCCTCTTGGGAATCGGATCAGCGGTTTTCTTTCAATTTCAGCCTCTTTATCCTCTACAAAATCACGCACATCATTCTCTGTGTCACGGTATCGGAATACAGCTCCATTCCATCACTCTTTATGACCTGAATCACATCGGCGTACCGTCCATCGGTGAATTCCTGCATATGATTTTCCTGATTCCGCAGATATTCCCCGTCAAACCGCACGTCCGGATCGCCGTCAAAGACGGCTCCGTAAAACACGCCGGATTCCACCAGATCCTGGAAGAAATGGCTCCCGTAGGAGAGCTCCGGCATCAGATGTCCTTCCGTATAGGAAACCTCAAAAATCGCCTGCATGTGCATCAGCTCTGTAAAATTCACCGGTACTCCCAGGGAGGTTGTCGTGGTTCCCCAGCGTCCATGACCGATCAGGATTGCATGCTTTCCTTTTAATTTCCGGTTCAGTTCTCCGATCTGACGTGCCACGCCATAGCGGTCCTGTTCGGAAAGCTGCAGATATTCCCGAACCTTTACATAGACAATATAGTCCACCCGATAATGAACATTTCCGCCCATAAAATTACCATGAGTGCTCATCAGACAGGATTTCACCTGATTTTCATCCGGCATTTCCACCGTTTTCCCAAGCCCTCTGGTCTGCAGGGGACGGCACTGAAGCAGATTGATCCGGTAATTGTTCTTCTCGTCAAAATTCACGCAGAACTCAATATCCACCGGATATTCATAAGCCCCGGAAAGGGTCTGCAGAATGGCCTTCATGGTTTCCGCAAAGTCTGTTTCACGCAGCAGCTTCTGGAAATCAACAATATAGGCATCACCCGGAATGCCAAGCTCTTTTTTCCGCTTGCTGGTGACCCAGTCCTTTTTCACAAAGAGGGATTTATCCATATGCATATCCGTTTCCATCATCCGATCCACGCTGTAATGGGACCAGGCATTGATTTTCGTATTGATCAGATCCATATAGTGCTGGGAAAACTTCCGCTCATCCCCGTTGGAGATCAGCGGCTCCCGACAGGGATCATCCAGGTTGACGATTCTGGGATAATCTCCGTCGATCCGGTCCACCGCCCTGGTACCAAGGCCAAAAACCAGCCGCAGCATTCCCGCATTGATATCAGTATTTTCATCCCATACATAAAGGTTTGCGGAGTTTCCCACACCTGCCATGTGAGGGAAGAAATAATCTCCGTAATGGTCCCCGGATACCCGCTGTATCAGAAGCGCCATCTGCTCATCCTGGTCCATCAGTCCCCGGTCCTGCCGGTACTGCAGAGCATCCATATTCATGGTGCTGGCATAGACCGTCTGCACTGCCCGGATAAAATCCTGAAGGCGTTCCTCCGGGGTGCCCTGATTGGCACAGAAAACGCTGTCGTATTTTCCCGCAAAGGCATTCCCGAAATTATCCTCCAGAAGGGAACTGGAACGCACAATAATCGGTGACTGCCCATAATATTCCAACACCTGGCGGAACTGTTCCTTCATGGCCTCGGAAAACTTTCCGTCCAGAAGCCGCTGGCGCAGTTCTTCCGCATATTTGTAATACCCCTCTTCTGTTTTCTGATTGGTCCGCAAAGTCCAGCAGCCATTCAGAACAATATAGGTATAATAGACATCCACACCCATATAAAAAGAATCATGCATCTCCAGAATATGAGCAAAACGCTGGTCCGGATCCCTCTCCAGGATTTTCCTGGCCAGAAGCATGCCAATGGATTTTCCGCCGATCATACCGGTCCCGATTTCCCGCCGCTTGATATTCAGAAGATCCCTCAGGGAAAAATACCGTTTGCACAGCTCCAGCATCCGGGATTCCTTTCCCAGAAGAAGCTGCAGCAGAAGCTCCTTATACTTCTCCTTCTCTGCGGCCGACCCGGCCAGCGCCCGGTTGGCCTCCTCAAAGGTAATATCCCAGTAATCCAGCCTTCCGGTATTCAGCGTAAAACGTCCGAAGAGTACGGAAGCATCAAAGCTGGCAGAAATGCAGACTGCCTCATCCCCGATGAGCTTATGTGGAAAAAACATGGTGGGGGAATGACGTTCCCAGACCTTCAGGGGATGTACGTAATAATTTCCGTTTTCATTGTACAGATCCAGCAGAACCTGGGTGGTATCACGAATCCGGCTGATGGTTTCCGTGGTGTGAGAATCCCGGATCAGCGCAAAATAGGCAACGGTATCCAGTTCAAACAGATAGGGGCAGGTCACCCGGAAGAAATTTCCGATCATCAGATCCGAATACCAGTATTTCAGAAGATCCGTCAGACAGTCAAAGATATAAAATGCCTCCAGCCCGCATTTTTCAATAATCCGGTGAATTTTTGTGGCAAAATGCTCAAATCCCCGGGAAGCATCCACCTCAAAAACCTGAATACCCTCCAGCTCCCGGATCACCGGTTCATGGGTTCCGAAACGGATATAATACAGCGCCCTGTGATCCGCCAGCGCCTGGCGTACATAGGGCTCCACAATTTTCCGGTAATCCGTCAGCGTGTCCACCTGCCAGACCACGTTATCTCCCAGCCGGAGCATGTCAATGGCACGGTCAATGCCTGGCATGCCGGTGCTTACTTCACGTCCCATAGCAAATCCCCTTTCAGTCGTTTTTACCAGTATAGCGCAAAAAAATACGCTGTGCCAGACTTTTCGTCTGTTACAGCGTAAAAATATCTCTCATAAGAAATTCGTAAAAACCGATGCCAGCACGACTGTCAGCAGCCCCGCCACGGCAATGGACAGGCTGCTCATGGCTCCCTGAACCTCGCCCAGCTCCAGGGCTTTGGTGGTTCCGATGGCATGGGCACTGGTTCCGAAGGACAGTCCCACGGCGATGGGCTCGCTGATTTTGAAGATTCTGCAGACAGTCTCACCGATCACATTGCCCAGAACGCCCGTGACAATGATCACCGCAACGGTGATCGTTGTGATCCCGCCCAGTTCTTCGGATACACCAAGACCGATGGCCGTGGTGATGGACTTGGGAAGAAGGGTCACATACTGCTCATGGGTCAGGCCGAAAGCCAGAGCCAGCACCAGAACGCCGCCCAGGCTTGCCAGCACACCGGAAAGGATTCCCAGGGCCACTGCCAGCAGGTTATCCTTCAGAAGGGAAATCTGCTGATACAGAGGAATCGCCAGACACACCGTAGCGGGTGTCAGCAGATAGCTCAGGTATTTGGCGGAGGCATTGTAGGTTTCATAGTCAATTTTCAGGACCTTCAGAACGACGATTACAAAAACAATGGAGATCAGAAGGGGATTCAGGAAACCATACCGGAATCTCTTCTTCAGCTTCAGTCCCATCCCGTAGCCGATCAGGCTCACTGCCATTCCAAAAAACAGGGATTCTGTCAGAAATTCATTCATGCTGTCTGCCTCCCTTTCTGAAACGGATTACCGCCTGGGAAACCCGGCCGGTCACCGCCATGACCAGTACATTGGTAACCACCGTGATCACCAGCACCGGAACCAGAATGCTCTTCAGGTCTGCCCAGGCTGTCACGAGGCCCACTGCAGCCGGAATAAACATGGGCGGCATGATTTCCAGGAGAAAGTCTCCTGCGATTTTCACGTTCTCCAGTTTTACCAGCTTCGTACAGAGAGCCGCCAGCATCAGCACCAGTCCGTAAATACTGGCCGGAACGGGAAGCGGCAGAACCGCGTGCAGGATTTCTCCCAGAAAGGTAATGGTCAGGATCACCCCAAATTGATACAGTAACTTCATGTCAAACTCATCTCGCTTTCTTTGAAACACCCATGAAGCGCCGCGCTGGAACACGCGCCGCCTCATGGATGCAGACTGTCTCAGTTTTCTTTTTTTCTTAATCCCATGGCGATCTTCTCACTGGTGATGGGAAGTTCTGAGAACCACAGGCCAGTAGCGTTGGCGATGGCATGGGCCAGGGCCGGCGCCGGCGTATTGATCACGATTTCTCCGATGGACTTGGCTCCGAAGGGGCCTGTCGGCTCATAGCTGCTCTCAAATTCTACCCGCAGCTTTCCCATGTCCTGTCTGGTGGGAATCTTGTACTGCATCAGGGAATTATTCTTCAGCACACCTTTTTCATTGTATTGGATGTCCTCATAAAGTGCCATCCCGATTCCCTGAACCAGGCCTCCTTCGGTCTGAACTCTGGCCAGGTTGGGATTGATGGGCGTACCGCAGTCCACCACCGCCGCATAATCCAGAATCTCCAGTTCGCCGGTTTCTTTATCCAGCTCAATCTCCACCATACCAACCATAAACGGCGGCGGGGAAACCGGAGAGCTGTTTGATTCCGTCACCTCAAAGGACTCCTGGCAGCCGCACATGGATGCCGTGGCAATCTCCGTCAGGGAAATCTCAGCACCCGTATCCAGCGCACGCACACTTTTTCCGTCAAATTCCACTTTTTCCTTTTCACTGGAAAGGGCCTTTGCCCCTGCCTCCAGAATCTTCTCCCGCAGACCGCTGCAGGCCTTCTCCACCGCTTTTCCGGTGACATAGGTGGTACTGGAGGCATAGGAACCGGAGTCATAGGGTGAGGAATCACTGTCCGCAGCCACCACCAGAATGTCATCCATGGTGCAGTCCATGCATTCTGCCGCAATCTGTGCCAGAATGGTATCGCATCCCGTTCCCATATCGGCAGAACCGATGAACAGGTTATAAAAACCGTCTTCGTTGAGCTTGATGGTGGCAGAGCCCACATCAACCCCGGAAATTCCGGATCCCTGCATGGCCATGGCCACACCGACGCTACGCACTTTTCCGTTGCCCATATCTCTGCAGGGGAATTTTTCGTCCCAGTGAATCATCTCTTTTGCCCGGGCCAGACATCGGTCCAGGGCACAGCTGCGGTTTGTCTCTCCGTAATAAGCAGGCATCACGTCCCCTTCCCGGACCATGTTCTTCTCCCGCAGCTTTACGGGATCCATTCCAAGCTTTTCTGCCAGGCGGTTCACTGTGGTCTCCAGGGCATAGATCCCCTGGGTAGCGCCATAGCCGCGATACGCGCCTGCGGACATCACATTGGTGTAAACCACCTCGCTGACAAACCGATAGGCTTCCAGCCCGGAATACAGCGGGATGGATTTGTGTCCGGAGAGACCCACCGTGGTCGGGCCGTGTTCGCCGTAAGCGCCGGTGTTGGAAAGGGTATAGACATCACTTGCCCGGAGCTTTCCGTCCTTATCCGCACCCACCCGGACAGTCACCTCCATCTCATGGCGGGGCGTGGAGGCCGTCTGGGATTCCTGACGGGTAAAAATCATTTTGGAAGGCTTCCCGGTCTTCCAGGTCACAAAGGCCGGAAAGATCTCTGCCACAACGGTCTGCTTGGCGCCGAAGCCGCCGCCGATTCTGGGCTTGGTCACGCGGATCCTGGACTTCGGAATATCCAGGGCGTTTGCCACAATCCGCCGGACATGAAACACAATCTGCGTGGAACTCACAATATTCAGCCGTCCGTAGGTATCCAGGCAGCAGTAGGTCCGAAAGGTTTCCATCATGGCCTGCTGATTGGCCTTGGTATGATAGGTTCCCTCAACCACCACATCACAGTCCTTCAGCACAGCCTCCATATCTCCCTGTTCATCCCGGTCACAGGCGCACAGGTTTCTGTGATTATCCGCGCCTACCGGTGCCAGAGAGCGCCAGTTTTCTTCCGGATGAACCAGAATCTCATTGTCCTTCGCCTTCCGGAAATCCAGCAGCGGCTCCAGAACCTGATAAGTCACCCGGATCAGCTTCAGAGCTTTATCCACCGCCTTCTCGTCCACACCGGCCACAATGGCCACCGGATCCCCCACATACCGCACATGACGGTCCAGAATCAGCCGGTCATAGGGACTCGGCTCCGGATAGGTCTGCCCGGCCATGGTAAAGCGCTTGTCCGGCACATCCTTCCAGGTATACACTGCCTCGATGCCGGGAACTGCGGCAGCCCGGTCTGTACGGATCTCTTCAATCACTGCATTGGCGTGGGGACTTCGCAGCACCTTCACCACCAGGCAGTCCTCCGGCGCAATATCATCCAGATAAACCGGCTTTCCGGTAACCAGCGCCATGGCATCCTTTTTCCGGAGAGATTTATTCACAACCTTCGTCACTGCAATCCCCCTCCTTTTTCTTTTTATATTCCAGAAAAGCCTGAATCCCACGAAGCTGTCCCTCGTAACCGGAGCAGCGGCAGAGATTCCCGGAAAGATATTCTTTGATCTCCTCTTCCTCCGGCCAGGGATTTTCCCGGAACAGCGCAATGGCGTTCATGATCAGCCCGGGATTGCAGAAGCCGCACTGCTCCGCTCCCTGATCCGCAATAAACGCTCCAAATTCCGCAGCCTCCTCCTGGAGCCCTTCCAGAGTCGTCACCCGTCTTCCATCCGCTCTGGCCGCCAGGAAAGAACAGGAAAGGACGGGCCTGTCATCCAGAAACACAGTGCAGAGCCCGCAATTTGCGGTTTCACAGCCCCGCTTCACGCTTTTGCACCCATGAGCCCGGACAAAATCAATCAGAAGGAGATCCGGCGCAATTTCTTCCTGAATTTTTTTCCCATTTAACTGAATCGTGATGTTCATTGACCGATCCCTCCTATCTCAAGAAGCCCTCTTCTGGTAAGAACCTCCGCCAGCAGGCTGCGGTATTCGGCTCCCGCCCGCATGTTGCTGCCCGTGGGCGTATGCTCCTTCACATAGGTTCCGAAGGCTGCCGCAGACTCTCCGGTGATGCCTTCCTTCAGGATACCTTCTGTATCCCGGATCACCATGGCCCGGGCCGGTCTGGCTCCGATCACCGCCCGGTATTCACCATCCAGACAGGAAACCGCACAGGCCAACACCGGAAAATCCGTCCGGGTATTTCGTTTGGAAAGATATGCGCACCGCAGAGGTCTCTTTTTCACAATGACTCTGACCAGAATATCCCGGTCCTTTTTCTGAGCGGCAAATACCTCAAGAGGGAGGATTCCGCCTTTATAAAGCTCCACATAAGAATCCATGGCCAGAAAAGCCGTCAGCACATCCGAAAATC
>JAXEJQ010000033.1:0-7659 GCA_034101475.1 Candidatus Limivivens sp. | reverse complement strand
CGGTAGAATTTCCGATCAAAGGAAATGGAGGCATTGAAATTATAAACCAGTTTGTCCGTTTCCTTTGTGAAACGGCCGCCCCAAAGCTGTGCCATGGTCTTCACTCCTCATTTTTCAGTCTGTATACTAGTATAACCCACATGAAATACCTTACTGTTTCGGTGAGGATGCTTTTTCGAGAGTGCAGGTGTAAAAACGCAGGCGTAGCGGGCTACGCTGAGGATTTTACACCTGTGCTCTCGGGAAAGCAGACCAGCGAAACATAAGGTTATTTTGTATGGATTATACTAGTTACCCGACAAATGAGCCTTCCATCGATTTTCCGTGCCGCGCGTCTGCGCTTCGCTGCGGTCGGTGCTTAACGCGTCCCACTGGGACGCAGCACCTCAAAATCGACGAAACCATTCGCAATTCGCTCATTTTCCCTTGCTATCAAACGTTATACACGGGCGGCGATCAGATCACCCATGGCTGCCGTCCCGACTCTGGTACAGCCCTCCGACATGATGTCTCCGGTGCGGTAGCCGTCCTTCAGCACCTGTTTTACCGCTCCCTCTATGGCATCTGCCGCTTCATCCAGATCCAGGGAATAGCGAAGCATCATGGCTGCCGAAAGAATTGTCGCAATGGGATTTGCCAGATCCTGTCCCGCTATATCCGGCGCGGAGCCATGGCTCGGCTCGTAAAGACCGAATTTCGTCTCATTTAAGCTGGCGGAAGACAGCATTCCGATGGAACCGGTCACCATACTTGCCTCATCCGACAGAATATCTCCGAACATGTTTTCCGTCAGGATCACATCAAACTGCTTCGGATCCCGCACAAGCTGCATCGCACAGTTGTCCACCAGCATATGTTCCAGGGTAACCTCCGGATAGTCCTTTGCCACTTCTTCCACCACAGCTCTCCAAAGTCTGGAAGAATCCAGAACATTGGCCTTATCCACACTGGTCACCTTTTTTCTTCTCTTCATGGCAATGTCAAATCCGCGCTTCGCAATCCGGCGGATTTCCGTTTCATCATAGGACAGCGTATCGATGGCCTTTTTCACGCCATTCTCTTCCACGGTTCTGCGTTCTCCGAAATACAGCCCTCCGGTCAGCTCCCGCATAATGACCATATCAAAGCCTTCACCGATAATCTCATCCCGCAGGGGGCAGGCCGCCTTCAGCTCCTCATACAGATAAGCCGGACGTACATTGGCAAACAGATTCAGCGATTTGCGAAGCTTTAACAGTCCCGCCTCCGGACGTTTATCCGGCGAAAGACGATACCACGGGGAAGTCTTCGCATCACCGCCGATGGATCCCATCAATACGGCGTCACTGGCTTTGGCTGCCGCAATGGTCTCATCCGTCAGCGGAATCCCATGGACATCAATGGAAGCCCCACCCATCAGAAGCTCTGTATAATCCAGCGTAAACCCGAATTTTTTCCCTGTCGCGTCCAGAACCTTCCTCGCCTCACAGACGATTTCCGGTCCGATCCCGTCTCCGGGAATCACCGCTATGTTATAATTCATCTTGCTTTTTCCTCCATTCAGTTGCTTTAACGACTATAATAATGCATTTTCCCGCAGATTTCAACAGGAATCCTTCCCATTTTCCCGTTCCACCGGGATTTTCCGGATCTTTTTCCACATTTTTCTTCTCTTTTTCCTTCTGATTCAGCAGCAGGAAGCCCCGAAATCCGGAAATTTCCCTTTTCGAACTCCATGATGCTGCAGTCAAAAGATGCCATACGCATTTTTCCCTTGGCTCACTCCATGATGGTACAAAAAAAGACCGCCTCAGGACAGATCCTCGCTCCTCTGTCCCGCAGCAGCCCTTCTCCTCAACACAGCCGGAAGCTTTACGCCTCTGCCTTCTCTACTTCCGCAATCGCTGTTTTTTTCATGGGAATCCGGCAGTTTTTGTTGCTTCCAAATTCAACAATCACATCTTCATCCGTAATATCAATGACGATTCCGTAGAAGCCGCCTGTGGTAACCACGCAGTCGCCCACTGCCAGCTCTGCCAGCATGGCATTGATACGCTTCTGTTCCTTTTTCTGCGGACGGATGGCCATAAAATACATCGCGACACCAATGATCAGAATGTAAAAGATCATAAGTCCCCATCCCATTCCTGCGCTGGCTTCTGCAGATTCCGTTAATAAATACATATTTTTTTCCTCCTAGAACTTCTCTTTTCGCTTGCTTTTCTTTTTCGTTTGCTGTAATGCATACATACGTATAATCATACACAATTTGCAGCCGTTCATCAAGTGTTTTTCAAATTTTTTTATAACTGTTCAGAGCCAACCTCCAAAATGCTCCGCATTTCGTCGGTATGGCGTATCTGCCAAATAAGATTTCAAATTATGATTGCTGTGCTGCCATGCGGGCGAGCTTGTCTTCTTTGTAGGCTTTATAGCTTCCCGCATCAATGGCATCCCGGATTTCCGTCATCATCGTATTGTAAAAATACAGATTATGCAGAACGCAGAGACGCATTCCCAGCATTTCCTTGGCCTTCAGGAGATGACGGATATAGGCTCTGCTGTAGTGGCGGCACGCCGGACACTGACAGCCTTCTTCAATGGGCCTTGGATCCAGTTCGTATTTCGCATTGAACAGATTCAGCTTCCCGTGGTTCGTGTATACATGACCATGGCGTCCGTTCCGTGTGGGATAAACACAGTCAAAAAAGTCCACTCCCCGGTCAACGGCTTCCAGAATATTGGCCGGTGTTCCCACCCCCATCAGATACGTGGGCTTTTCCAGCGGCAGATGGGGAACCACCGCATCCAGAATCCGGTACATTTCTTCATGGGTTTCTCCAACAGCCAGTCCGCCTACCGCATAGCCGTCCAGATCAAGTCTGGAAATTTCATCCGCGTGCCGGATCCGGATATCCTCGTAAATTCCGCCCTGGTTAATTCCAAAAAGCATCTGCCGGGGATTGATGGTATCCGGAAGGCTGTTCAGCCGGTCCATTTCCGCTTTGCAGCGATACAGCCAGCGGGTGGTACGCTCCACCGATGCCTGGACATAATCCCGGTCCGCCACACTGGAAGGGCACTCATCGAAGGCCATGGCAATGGTGGAAGCCAGATTGGACTGAATCTGCATGCTCTGTTCCGGTCCCATAAAAATCTTTCTGCCGTCTACGTGAGAATTGAAGTAAACGCCTTCCTCTTTGATTTTTCGAAGACCTGCCAGGGAAAACACCTGAAATCCGCCGGAATCCGTCAGTACAGGCTTATCCCAGACCATAAATTTATGGATGCCGCCCATCTTTTTCACAATCTCATCTCCCGGACGGACATGCAGGTGGTCGGTGTTGGACAGCTCGATCTGGGTTCCGATTTCCTGAAGATCCATGGTAGAAACCGCTCCCTTGATGGCTGCGGCTGTTCCCACATTCATAAATACAGGCGTCTGGACGGTTCCATGAACCGTCGTAAATTCTCCCCGTTTGGCGAGTCCGTCCCGCTTCAATAATTTATACATGGTTCACCTTTTCTTTCTTATTATTTTAGAATTCCCGCCCAAATTAGGCAGGATGCCCATACAGTATAGCGTGAATGGCATTATTTTGCAAGAGTCTCACATTTGCGTTTTGAAGATTTTTGACGTATAATGGTATAGAATCGCCTGACAAATGAGCCTGTGGTCCATTTTTCCCCTGGCTCATGGTATTGTTTGTATGATTCTGATTCAAATAATTATTTCACCACACAGACAGGAGGATACAGGTAATCCTGTAAAAAACATATGAGCATGAAATCTTTACATACCCTCGGAATCGACATCGGTTCCACCACCGTCAAGGTTGCCGTCCTGGATTCAGAAAAGAATCTTCTTTTCTCGGATTATGAGCGTCACTTTGCCAATATTCAGGAAACCCTCGGCTATCTTCTGAAAAAAGCCAGAGCAGCCCTGGGCGATCTGATCGTCTCCCCCATGATCACCGGCTCCGGCGGTCTGACCCTGGCCAATCATCTGGAGGTTCCTTTCGTTCAGGAGGTCATCGCCGTTTCCACCGCCCTTCAGGAAGCCGCTCCCCAGACCGATGTGGCCATCGAGCTGGGCGGCGAAGATGCCAAGATCATTTATTTCGAAGGCGGAAACGTGGAGCAGCGTATGAACGGGATCTGCGCCGGAGGCACCGGCTCGTTTATCGACCAGATGGCTTCTCTGCTCCAGACGGACGCTTCCGGCCTGAATGAATACGCAAAAAATTACAAGGCCCTTTATTCCATTGCCGCCCGCTGCGGCGTATTTGCCAAATCTGACATTCAGCCTCTGATCAATGAGGGCGCCACCAAGGAAGATCTGTCCGCCTCTATTTTTCAGGCAGTGGTGAACCAGACCATCAGCGGCCTGGCCTGCGGAAAGCCCATCCGGGGACACGTGGCCTTTTTAGGCGGTCCGCTGCACTTTTTATCCGAGCTGAAGCAGGCCTTCATCCGTACCCTGAATCTGGATGAGGAGCATGCCATTACCCCGGAGAATTCCCATCTTTTCGCAGCCATCGGTTCTGCCCTGAATTACAAAGAGGATGTTCAGACCAGTCTGGACGCTCTGATTGACAAGCTTTCTTCAAATATCAAAATGGAATTTGAAGTGGATCGTATGGAGCCTCTGTTCCCCACCGAGCAGGATTATCTGAACTTTCAGAAGCGCCAGAGCCAGTACCGGGTGCAGAAAGGCGATCTCGCCACCTACAGCGGGAACTGCTACCTGGGCATTGATGCAGGCTCCACCACCACCAAGGCCGCTCTGGTTGGCGAAGACGGGACTCTGCTGTATTCTTTTTATGACAACAACAACGGAAGCCCCCTGAAGACCACCATCCGGGCGATTCAGGAAATTTATGCCAACCTTCCGCCGGAAGCCCGGATCGTCTATTCCTGCTCCACCGGCTATGGGGAAGCTCTGATCAAAGCCGCCCTGATGCTGGACGAAGGAGAGGTGGAAACCGTATCCCATTACTATGCCGCCGCCTTCTTTGACCCGGAGGTTGACTGTATTCTGGATATCGGCGGTCAGGATATGAAATGCATCAAGATCAAGAATCAGACTGTGGACAGCGTTCAGTTAAACGAGGCCTGTTCCTCCGGCTGCGGTTCTTTCATCGAGACCTTCGCGAAATCCCTGAATTACACCGTACAGGACTTTGCCAAAGCCGCGCTGTTTGCCAGACATCCCATTGACCTGGGAACCCGCTGCACTGTCTTCATGAATTCCAAGGTGAAGCAGGCCCAGAAGGAAGGAGCCGAAGTTTCGGATATTTCCGCCGGTCTGGCCTACTCCGTTATCAAAAATGCGCTGTATAAGGTCATCAAGGTTTCCGATGCCGCCGAGCTTGGCCGTCATATCGTGGTTCAGGGCGGTACCTTCTACAACGATGCCGTACTGCGAAGCTTCGAAAAAATCGCGAACTGCGAGGCCATCCGGCCGGATATCGCCGGAATCATGGGTGCCTTCGGTGCCGCTCTGATTGCCAGAGAGCGTTACAGGGAAGGCATGGAAACCACCATGCTCTCCATTGAGAGAATCAACGCCCTGCAGTTCACCACCACTATGGCAAAATGTAAGGGCTGTACCAACCAGTGCCGTCTGACCATCAACCGCTTCACCGGCGGTCGTCAGTTCGTCAGCGGAAACCGCTGTGAGCGCGGCATCGGCAAGGAACGGAACAAAGAAAACATTCCAAACCTCTACGATTACAAAAACAAGCTTCTGTTCTCCTACGAACCACTTCCGGAGGACGAGGCCACCCGCGGCATTGTGGGGATTCCCCGGGTACTGAACATGTATGAAAATTATCCCTTCTGGTTTACCTTTTTCACGGCGCTGAAATACCGGGTTATCCTTTCACCGCCTTCCACCAGAAAGATTTACGAGCTGGGCATCGAATCCATTCCCAGTGAATCGGAATGCTATCCGGCCAAGCTGGCACACGGCCACGTGACCTGGCTGATCCGCCAGGGAATCCGTTATATTTTTTATCCCTGCATTCCCTATGAACGGAATGAATTCGCGGATGCCAACAACCACTACAACTGCCCCATTGTCACCTCCTACGCGGAAAACATTAAGAACAATATTGACGAGCTCCGAAACGGAGACATCAAATTCCGGAATCCCTTCCTGGCTCTTACCAGCAAAGAAACGGTGCTTTCCGCCATGCTGAAGGAGTTTTCCGACCTTCCGGAGGCGGAAGTGCGCTCTGCCGTGGACGCAGGCTGGGCTGAAATGGAATCCACCCGGGAAGCCATGCGCAAAAAGGGTGAGGAAACCCTGAAATGGATGGAGGAAAATCACCGGCAGGGCATCGTTCTGGCCGGACGCCCCTACCACATTGATTCTGAGATTAATCACGGAATTCCGGAGCTGATCAATTCCTATGGGATCGCCGTTCTCACCGAGGACTCCGTTTCCCATCTGAATCCGCCGGAACGCCCCCTGATTGTCATGGATCAGTGGATGTACCACAGCCGCCTGTACGCTGCCGCGAACTTTGTCAAAACCCGCGAGGATCTGGAGCTGATTCAGCTGAACTCCTTCGGCTGCGGCCTGGATGCCGTCACCACCGACGCGGTCAACGATATCCTCTCCAATTCCGGCAAGATCTACACCTGTCTGAAGATTGATGAGGTAAACAACCTGGGAGCCGCCAGGATCCGGATTCGCTCCCTGATTTCCGCTATCCGCGTCCGTCGTGAAAAGAAGACCAAACGCACCATCGTCCCGGCAAATATCAACCGCGTCATTTTCACCGAAGAAATGCGCAAAAATTACACGATCCTCTGTCCCCAGATGTCACCCATCCATTTCGGCATTCTGGAAGCGGCTTTCTGCGCCAGCGGCTATCGTCTGGAGGTTCTGGGAAATGACAACAAAAAGGCCGTGGATGTGGGTCTGAAATACGTAAACAATGATGCCTGCTACCCCTCCCTGATCGTGGTTGGACAGATCATGGATGCCCTGCTTTCCGGAAATTATGACCTGGACAAGACGGCAGTGCTGATCTCCCAGACCGGAGGTGGCTGCCGTGCCAGCAACTATATCGGTTTCATTCGCCGGGCCCTGGAAAAGGCCGGAATGGAACAGGTACCTGTAATCTCCATTAATATGAGCGGCCTGGAAAAGAATCCCGGCTTCAAAATCACCCCGCAGATGGTGATGCGGGGCATGTACGCCGTGGTGTTTGGTGACATCTTCATGCGCTGTCTGTATCGGATGCGTCCCTACGAAAAGGTAAAGGGCTCCGCAAATGCCATGCACCGTAAATGGGAAGATATCTGCAAACGCTTTGTTTCCGGCCGGAATCCTTCCATCTACCAGTTCCGGAAGCTCTGCCGACAGATTGTGGAGGATTTCGACAGCCTTCCGATTACCGACGAGAAAAAGCCAAAGGTCGGTGTGGTGGGCGAAATCCTGGTAAAATTCCTCCCGGCAGCCAACAACCATCTGGTTGATCTCCTGGAAGCCGAAGGAGCAGAGGCCGTGGTTCCGGATCTGATGGATTTCCTGCTTTACTGCTTCTACAATACCAACTTTAAAGCAGAAGAGCTCGGAATGAAAAAATCCACTGCCACTCTGGGCAACCTGGGAATCAAAGCTCTGGAAGCCTTCCGCGGCACAGCCTCCAAAGAACTGGCCCGCAG
>JAXEJQ010000032.1:0-55429 GCA_034101475.1 Candidatus Limivivens sp. | reverse complement strand
GTACATTCTAAATCGTTATCTAGCAATTTCAAGATTTTTTGTTCCATATATATCACCCCAAAACATCATATCTCTTTTTCACATTAAATTCAACTATATCTGGAAAGAACCGTTGCTTCATTAAGCACAAAATCGGAGCATAAGGCAAAGCTGCCAACTCATTGTTATATACAGAACGGTGATTGCTTAAAGGAAGCATCGGTTGTTCTTTTGGAACAGCTTCGGACTATAGATAAATGCCGCTTGAATGGGTATGTAGGTTCTTTGGATAAGGCCAGTATGAAGGAAGTGGATCATGCGCTGGCGGTCAGTGTTGGCTTATCTGGAGAAGGAAAATACTGATAAAACTATTATTATAGGTAAGAAAACGGATTCATGCAAGGATGCGGATGGAGCAGTCGGCATCATCGACGGAGAGTGGCTGGTGCGGTATGATAAGCGCATACAGCCACTTTCCTTATGGGGAGGTGAGTGTAATAGAATCTCTGGAGAATGAAAAAAAGGTTTATGATGTAGAGGATATTCAGAAACTGCTCGGTATTGGCAGGAGCAAAGCATACGCTTATCTGGATGAGGTGTATGAAAAGCAGGAGCCATTTCGGGTAATCAAGATTGGGAAGCTTTTCAGGGTGCCCAGACAATCTTTTGACAACTGGCTGGATAGAATCGGTTAAGGAAGGGTGAAACAGTTGAAAAAAGACAATCCACAAAAAAGCAAATCTTTCTTTGAAAATAATTCGTGGTATCACCGGATCAAGATACTGCAGGAGGATGGCACGGTAAAATACAGCAAGAAGGGTGGTTTTTCCACCAGTAAAGAGGCGGATAAGAGCTATGATAAGTATGAGGCGGATTTCAAAAAAGCCTACCGTGCGTACCAAATGGCGAATAAAGTAAATACGGAAGTCATGTTTAAGGACTATCTGGTCTATTGGTTTGAAGAAATCTTTTCGCAGCGGGTGGAAACTACTACCCGCATGGTAGGGGCCTATGCCATTTATGACCTGATTCTGCCGCACATGGAATATGACATTAAAGTCCGGTATGTGAATGTAGAATACCTGGATACATTGTTAGCCAGTGTGGCACGGGCCAGCGCATCGGCGGGAAATAAGGGAAGAGAAATCCTGAACCTTGCCCTGAAGGAGGCTGTGATTGCCGGATACATTAAAAATAATCCGGTGACCGGGACGAAACCATATAAGAGGGCGAAGCCGAAGATTACGGTGCTGGGGAAAGAAAAAACAAAGATCTTGCTGAAAGCGGCCTCGCAGAATAACTGGTATCTGGAAATTTTGCTTGCGTTATTCTGTGGGCTTCGGAAAGGGGAAATCATGGGGCTGAAGTTCAGTGATTTCGATTTTGAAAAGAATACGGTTTATATCAGCCGTCAGCTTGCCTCTGATCCGATTATAAAGAAGGGAAGCGGCAGCAAGATTGAAAAATACGGACTGGTAGAGCGGGCTCCTAAAACACCGAACAGCTACCGGACGCTTCGTGTACCGGAGGTTGTGATGCGGGAGGTAAAAAAGCGCCGTCAGATTGTGGAAAATAACAAGATGAAGTGCATCGGCAGCTATGAGGACAAGGGCTACGTCTGTTGCCAGGAAAACGGGAAGCCTCACAGCATGACAGCCTTGAATAACGCGCTGACAAAGCTGTGCAGCCGAAATGGTCTGCCCCATGTGACTGTACACGGCCTCCGCCATATGTATGCCACGATCCTGATTGAAATGGAAGTGCCGATTATCAAGATTTCAGCTTTGCTGGGGCATGGGTCCGTACATACCACCTTTGAGTATTACTGCGACGTGATGGATGAGAATGAGAATATTCTGGCATTTATGAACAATGCTTTTGTGCCGGTGGCAGTGTAGGAGGGAGGTGTGGCATGAAACTGGATTTGAACCTTCAAAGGTATGTGGAGTGGGAAGTATCGAATGTTATGCCGATCAAGGAAAAGTTCGGATACCGGGTATTCCTGAAATATATGGACGGTACGGTGCGCCCGCAGCAAAAAGCGGGCTTCCCGACGGAAAAAGAAGCGAACGCTGCCAGAGATAAGACCATTGGTGAGCTTTATGCGGGAACCTATGTGGTTTATGCCAACGTCCGAGTGAAAGATTTTATGGAGTTCTGGATGGAGGAGGATATCCGAAACCGTGTCGGGAGCAGCGAGACATATGATACCTTTGGAAGCGTGGTCAGGCTGCACATTGTCCCGAAACTTGGCAGTAAAAAAATGGTGGATATCACCCGGGGTGACGTTCAGAAGCTGTACAATGAGAAAACAGAGTATTCCATATCCATTGCGCGGCTGGTAAAGACAGTGATGAATGTTTCCATGCGCTATGCGGTGGATAAGAAGATCATTCCGGTCAGCCCTGCAGAAGGGGTCAATCTGCCAAAAAAGGTAGAGAAAAAGCCGTACCATACGAGAAACATTGATACACAAAAGACGCTGACAATGGAGCAGATTCAGGTTCTGCTGGATGCCAGCAAAGATACGCCGATCCATATGCAGGTGCTGTTTAACGTCCTGATGGGGCTTCGGCGGAGGGAAATCAACGGAGTAAAGTATTCGGATGTGGATTACATCAACCGGACACTGCGGGTGCAGCGGCAGTTGGGGACAAAGCTGGGTACGAAAAAAGAGGACTTTCCGCCGGAAGCGTACCGGAAGCAGGAGGTACGGCTGAAAACGCCGTCCAGTTACCGGACATTGCCGATACCGGATTATGTGTTTGAGGCTATACTGGAGCAGAGGGAGACATATGAGCGGAACCGAAGGAGAAGAGCGACAGTCTTTGAGGATAATGGCTATATTTGCTGTTCTACAACCGGAAAACCTCGCAGCAAAGACTTTCATTGGTCGTATTATAAAAAGCTGCTTTCTGACAATCATTTGCCGGATATTCGATGGCACGATCTTCGGAGTACCTTTTGCACTCTTCTTCTGAAGAACAATTTTAATCCGAAAGCAGTGTCTAAATTGATGGGTCATGCAAAAGAGCTTATTACAATGGATGTATATGGTGATAACAGAGGCATTATTGAGGATTGTGTTGATGAGATACAGCCATTTATTGATGAGGTGATTCCAGTAGCAGAAGAGGATGGGGAATTAAAGACAGAGAACATGGATATAGTAATTCCTGCTGGAGATTATTTTTAAATAAAATAAAAGATTGACATAAAAGCTTGTAAAAAGTATAGGCGGAAGAAAAAGAACAGATGTTCTAAAAGGGTCTATACTTTTTATTTTGTTTATGCTATACTTTCTAGTGACTTTCCGTAATGCCAATTCCACCTGATGTTATCTGGTGTTGCGGTGTTTCAAAAAATGGGTTTTAGTGACTTTCATTCGTAAAAAAGTAAAAGTTCGAATATATGCCAGGGAAAAAACGGCGACTTTTACGAATTTTGGGCATATACACGAACTTTTTTCAGGGTCACTAGAAAGGAAAAAAGCATTTATGGAGTTCAAACTACACTCAGAATTTCAGCCCACCGGCGACCAGCCGCAGGCCATTGAGAAGCTCGTCCAGGGCTTCAAGGAAGGCAACCAATGCCAGACTTTACTAGGGGTTACGGGTTCCGGCAAGACTTTTACGATGGCGAATGTCATCCAACAGTTGCAGAAGCCGACCCTCATTTTAGCCCACAATAAAACGCTCGCCGCGCAGCTCTACGGCGAGTTTAAGGAGTTCTTCCCAGAGAATGCGGTGGAGTATTTTGTGTCCTACTACGATTATTACCAGCCGGAAGCCTACGTCCCTTCCTCCGACACGTACATCGCCAAGGACTCCTCCATCAACGATGAAATTGACAAGCTTCGTCTGTCTGCCACCACGGCTCTGGCAGAGCGCAGTGATGTGATTATTGTTGCCAGTGTTTCCTGTATTTATGGTCTGGGAAGCCCGGTGGATTATAAGAATATGGTGATTTCCCTGCGGCCGGGGATGGAAAAGGACCGGGATGAGGTGGTGCGCAAGCTGATTGATATTCAGTATGACCGCAATGATATGGATTTCCATCGGGGCACCTTCCGGGTGCGGGGAGATGTGCTGGAGATTTTCCCGGCGATGAATACGGATACGGCGATTCGGGTAGAATTTTTCGGAGATGAGATTGACCGGATTCTGGAGGTTGATGTGCTTACGGGGGAGATTAAAAATACCCTGCAGCATGCGGCTATTTTCCCGGCGTCTCATTACGTGGTGCCCATGGAGAAGATTCTGGAGGCGACGAAAAATATTGAGGCAGAGCTGGAGGAGCGGGTTCGGTGGTTTAAAAGTGAGGACAAGCTGCTGGAGGCACAGCGGATTTCGGAGCGGACAAATTTTGATATTGAAATGATGAGAGAGACCGGCTTTTGCTCCGGCATTGAAAATTATTCCAGACATCTGTCGGGGCTGGAGCCGGGGGCGCCGCCGCACACGCTGCTGGATTATTTTCCGGATGATTTTCTGATGATGATTGATGAATCTCATAAGACGATTCCGCAGATTCGCGGAATGTATGCCGGAGATCAGTCCAGAAAGACCACGCTGGTGGACTACGGATTTCGGCTGCCGTCGGCAAAAGATAACCGGCCTTTGAATTTTGAAGAATTTGAGAGTAAAATAGATCAGGTACTTTTTGTTTCTGCCACGCCGGGGGAGTATGAGGCAGATCATGAGCTTCTCCGGGCTGAGCAGATCATCCGCCCCACGGGCCTTCTGGATCCCAATGTGGAGGTACGGCCGGTGGAGGGACAGATCGATGACCTGGTGGGCGAAGTCAACAAAGAAGTGGAGAAAGGCAACAAAGTACTGATTACGACTCTTACCAAACGGATGGCAGAGGATCTGACAGATTATATGCGGGAGATCGGTATCCGTGTGCGTTATCTGCATTCCGATATTGATACCCTGGAGCGGACGGAGATTATCCGGGATATGCGTTTGAACGTCTTTGATGTTCTGGTGGGTATTAATCTGCTCCGGGAGGGGCTGGATATTCCGGAGATTTCTCTGGTGGCGATTCTGGATGCGGATAAGGAGGGTTTTCTGCGTTCTGAGACTTCCCTGGTTCAGACCATCGGCCGTGCGGCACGTAATGCGGAAGGGCATGTGATTATGTACGCGGATATGATGACCGATTCCATGCGGATGGCGATTGAGGAAACCATGCGCCGCCGGAAAATTCAGGAGGCTTATAATCAGGAACATGGTATTACGCCGCAGACCATTAAAAAGGCCGTGCGGGATCTGATCAGCATTTCCAAAGAGGTGGAGGAGAAGCAGGAGGATTTTGTCAAGGATCCGGAATCCATGTCCAGGAAAGAGCTGGAGAAGGCAGCGGCGGAGCTGCAGAAGAGGATGAAGCAGGCAGCGGCGGAGCTGAATTTCGAAGAGGCGGCGAAGCTTCGTGATCAGATGATTGTGCTGAAAAAACATATACAGGAGATAGAGGATGGCAGAAAAAAATGAGAAAAAACCGATGATACGGATTCGGGGAGCAAAGGTAAACAATTTAAAGAGCATCGATCTGGATATTCCGAGAAATGAGCTTGTGGTACTGACGGGTCTGAGCGGTTCCGGAAAATCCTCCCTGGCTTTTGATACGATTTACGCTGAGGGGCAGAGGCGCTATATGGAGTCCCTGTCCTCCTACGCCAGGCAGTTCCTTGGACAGATGGAAAAACCGGATGTGGAGAGCATTGAAGGACTTCCGCCTGCCATTTCCATTGATCAGAAGTCGACCAACCGCAATCCCAGGTCGACGGTGGGAACCGTAACAGAGATTTATGATTATTTTCGTCTGCTGTATGCCAGAATCGGGATTCCCCATTGTCCCAAATGCGGCCGGGAGATCAGGAAACAGAGCGTGGATCAGATGGTAGATCAGCTCATGCTTCTGCCGGAGCGGACGAAGGTCCAGCTCCTGGCGCCGGTGGTGCGGGGGAGAAAGGGTGAGCATGTCAAGCTGCTGGAACAGGCAAAGCGCAGCGGCTATGTGCGTGTCCGGGTGGACGGAAGCCTTTATGAGCTTTCGGAGGAGATCAGGCTGGATAAAAACAAAAAGCACAATATTGAAATTGTGGTGGACCGGCTGGTGATAAAACCGGGGATTGAAAAACGTCTGACGGAATCCCTGGAAAATGTTCTGGAACTTGCGGAGGGTCTTGCCCTGGTGGATGTGACAGATGGAGAGACGCTTCAGTTCAGCCAGAGTTTTTCCTGCCCGGATTGCGGGATCAGTGTGGATGAGATTGAGCCACGGAGTTTTTCCTTCAACAATCCCTTTGGCGCCTGTCCGGACTGTTACGGGCTGGGTTATAAAATGGAATTTGATATTGACCTGATGATTCCGGACAAGTCCCTGAGCATTCTGGACGGGGCGATTCTTGCCACAGGATGGCAGTCCTGTACGGATAAAGGAAGCTTCACCAGAGCCATTCTGGATGCCCTTGCAAAGGAATACCAGTTTGATCTGGGGACGCCTTTTGAGAAGCTTCCGGCTGACATTCGGGAGATGCTGATCTACGGAACCAATGGCCGGGAGGTGAAGGTCCATTACCGGGGGCAGCGGGGCGAGGGTGTTTATGATGTGGCCTTTGAGGGGCTGATTAAAAATATGGAGCGCCGCTATCGGGAGACAGGATCCGATACCATGAAGCAGGAATATGAGTCGTTTATGCGGATCACACCGTGCAAAACCTGCCATGGACAGAGACTGAAAAAAGAGGCTCTGGCGGTAACAGTCGGAGACAAGAATATTGCGGAGACTACGGATTTATCCATTCGAAATCTGCAGATCTGGCTGAATGAGCTTCAGTTAACCGACCAGCAGCAGCTCATCGGACGTCAGATTCTGAAGGAAATCAAAGCCCGAATTCAGTTTCTGATGGATGTGGGGCTGGAATATCTGACCTTGTCCAGGGCCACCGGAACCCTGTCCGGCGGGGAGGCTCAGCGAATCCGTCTGGCTACCCAGATCGGTTCCGGCCTGGTGGGCGTGGCCTATATTCTGGATGAACCCAGCATTGGTCTGCACCAGAGGGACAATGACAAGCTTCTGCGGACGCTGTGTCAGCTCCGGGATCTGGGAAATACTCTGATTGTGGTAGAGCATGATGAAGATACCATGCGTGCTGCCGATTATGTGGTGGATATCGGGCCGGGAGCCGGAGAACACGGCGGCGAGGTGGTTGCGGCCGGCACGGCAGAGGAGATCATGAAAAATGAGAATTCCATTACAGGGGCTTACCTGAGCGGGAAACGGAAAATCCCGGTGCCTGCCGTGCGAAGAACACCCACAGGCTGGCTGACAATCAAAGGCGCTGCCCAGAACAACCTGAAAAATATCAATGTGGATTTTCCATTGGGGGTTCTGACCTGTGTGACAGGCGTTTCCGGTTCCGGAAAGAGTTCTCTGGTAAATGAGATTCTGTATAAGCGCCTGGCCCGGGATCTGAACAGAGCCCATACGATTCCGGGGGCGCACCGGGAGATGATCGGACTTGAACAGCTTGACAAGGTTATTGCTATTGACCAGTCTCCCATCGGAAGAACCCCCCGTTCCAATCCGGCGACCTATACTGGAGTATTTGATATGATCCGTGATCTCTTTGCGTCCACCTCCGATGCCAAAGCCAGAGGTTATAAAAAGGGACGTTTCAGTTTTAATGTCAAAGGGGGACGGTGTGAGGCCTGCAGCGGAGACGGGATCCTGAAAATTGAAATGCATTTTCTGCCGGATGTCTATGTTCCCTGCGAGGTCTGCGGCGGAAAACGCTATAACCGGGAAACCCTGGAGGTGAAATACAAGGGAAAAAGCATTTACGATGTGCTGAATATGACGGTGGAGGAGGCTTTGGATTTCTTTGACAGCATTCCTTCGATCAAACGTAAGATTCAGACTCTTTATGATGTGGGGCTTTCCTACATCCGCCTGGGCCAGCCTTCCACGGAGCTGTCCGGCGGGGAGGCCCAGCGGATTAAGCTTGCCACGGAGCTGTCAAAGCGCAGCACGGGAAAAACGATCTACATTCTGGACGAGCCGACAACCGGCCTTCATTTTGCCGATGTGCAGAAGCTGATCGAGATTCTGCAGCGGCTGACGGAAGGGGGCAATACGGTGGTTGTCATCGAGCATAATCTGGATGTGATCAAAACGGCTGATTATCTGATTGATATCGGACCGGAAGGCGGGGAAAACGGCGGAACCATTGTTGCCGTGGGTACACCGGAGGAAGTGGCCGGATGCCCCCGGTCTTATACGGGGCAGTACGTGAAGAAGTATCTGAATCATCCGGAAAATGGATGCTGATGTCGCTCTCCGTTATGGAAAGGAGGATAAGGAAATGGACCGAGCAGAGCTTTACCGTGTTCTGAAAGAATATACGCCGGCGGAGATGGCAGTGCGAAATGGAAATCCCGGGAATACTGTGAAGTGTCCGACCAGAAATCCGGACACCATTCAGCTGTGTATGAATGAATTTATCAGTCCGGGGGAAAATATCGGCATCCACAGACAGGACCGCTTCGCCGGTGTGGCTGCCCATACTCATGACTATATTGAGCTGGCTTATGTGTGGTCCGGAAGCTGTATCCAGGAGATTGAGGGACAGAAACAGAGGAGCATGGAGGGAGACGTCTGCATCTTTGATACCCAGGCGGTTCATTCCTTCGGCTATACCGGAGAGGATGATATCGTCATAAATATTCTGATGAGGCGGGAATTTTTTGACGCAGCGTTTCTCACCAGGATTTCCGGCCAGGGTGTCCTGAGTGAATTTCTGGTGGATTCTGTGACAAAAAGCAGAAAAAAGCGTCATTATCTCTATTTCCATACCCATGAAAATCAGGCAGTGCGCCGGATTATGGAACAGATTCTGCTGGAGTATTATAACCGGGATCTGGGAAACGGTCAGGTGATGGAGAGTTATCTGGTGATTCTGTTTGTCGAGCTTCTGCGTTCCATGCGGGATGTGACAAAAACAGAAAATGAACGGGAGCGAAACGATATCTGCGAACTGCTGGCCTACATAGAGCAGAACTATGAGCGCTGCACCCTGACCGATCTGGCAGAGCATTTTGGGTTTAATGGCAATTATCTGACGGGGCTTCTGAAGGAACGGACCGGCAGAAGTTTTCTGGAGCACGTCCAGGAGCAGAAGCTGAAAAAGGCCTGCGCGCTCCTGAAAAATACAGATTTATCTGTTCAGGAAATTGTCCCGCTGTGCGGTTACGCGAACCTGAATTTCTTTTATAAAAAATTTAAAGAAGCGGAAGGATGTACGCCAGCCCAGTACCGGAAACAGGTATCCGGCCGGACCTGAAAAATGGTCAATAAAAGAGTTGAAAACCGTCATTGCAGTGGCGGTTTTTTTCATGTAAGCTAAGAGTAACCTGAGTGCATTGCGGACGGTCAGGTTCGCCTTGCCACGTTTGATTAATGATCGGAGGAGAAGCAGATGATTACAGTAAAGAAGATTCTTATGGATTATGAAACTGTCCAGAGCGGCATCGGCCATATGCCGCAGTTCGGCTGGATAATCGAAAGCAGTGAGCGAAATGTAAAACAGGAGGCTTACCGGCTTCAGATTGCGGAGGATGAGGCCTTCGAACAGGTGATTTATGACAGCGGCCGGGTGGTTTCTGAGGAATCCGCCCATGTGGAGGTGGAGGGAGTGTCCCTTCAGTCGCTGACAAAGTACTTTGTGCGTGTGCAGGTGAAGGCAGCAGGGGAAGAGAGTGGGTTCTGCACTTCCAGCTTCCTGACGGCGATTCTGGATCAGAGCCAGTGGAGAGCAGAGTTTGTTTCCTCGGAGACGGAAGCGGATGCGGACAATTCCAGGGGAACCTGTGTACGAAAGGAGTTCCGGGTCACTAAGCCGGTGAAAAACGCCTATGTCTGTGCGACAGCCCTGGGACTTTACCATCTGTATCTGAATGGTCAGAAGGTAGGAAAGGATGAGATGACACCCGGATGGACGTCCTATCATAAGCATCTCTGCTATCAGACCTATGAGATTACAGAGCTTTTAAAAGAAGGTGAAAACGCTGTGGGCGCCATGCTGGGCGCAGGATGGTACAAGGGAATGATGGGCTTTCTGCATGCCAGAAATAACTACGGAAAGCAGACGGCTCTTCTGGCTCAGATTCTGATCCGCTATACAGACGGTACGGAAGAAATCCTTGCAACAGACGCTTCCTGGAAAGGTACAGACAGTCCGGTGCTCTTTGCGGAAATTTATGACGGAGAAATTTATGATGCCAGAAAGGAGATTCCGGGCTGGTGTGAAGCCGGACTGGATGAGACAGACTGGCATGAAGTGGAGATTATTCCTTATGACAAGCAGGTTCTGACGGCTCAGGGCGCCGGTAAGGTGGCAGAAATGACGGAGCTTCCTGCACAGAGTATTTTTGTGACACCTCAGGGGGATCGGGTGATTGATTTCGGACAGAATCTTACCGGATGGATTCATGTCAGAGCGGCAGGAAAGGCAGGAGATGTGATTCGTCTGGACTGCTTTGAAGTTCTGGATGCGGCAGGAAATGTTTATCTGGACAATCTGCGGGGGGCCAAGGAGAGCTTTACCTACACCTTCCGGGAAGAAGGCACGGCAGAATATCATCCGTCCTTTACGTTTATGGGATTCCGGTACGCGAAGATTGTGGAATTCCCGGGAGAACCGGCGAAGGAGAATTTTACCGCCTATGCGGTTTACACGAATATGAAGGAAACCGGCACCTTTGAAACCTCTATGCCGGAACTGAACCAGCTCTGGCACAATATTCTCTGGGGCATGAAAGGAAACTTCCTGGATATTCCCACGGACTGCCCGCAGCGTGACGAGCGTCTGGGCTGGACGGGAGATGCGCAGATCTTCTGCCGGACAGCCAGCTATCTGATGAATACCTATACCTTCTACAGCAAATGGCTGAAGGATGTGGCGGCAGACCAGACCCCTGAGGGCGGCGTGGCCCATGTGGTACCGGATATCATCGGACCGAGAATTAACGAGATCCATGACTGGCTGCTGTCACAGGGAACCCATTCTGCTGCGGCCTGGGCGGATGTGGCAGTGATCAATCCCTGGACCATGTATCTGACCTTTGGCGATACTAGGATTCTGAAGGAGCAGTATGCCAGCATGAAGGCGTGGATCGATTTCATGCAGACCCATGCGGTGGATTATATCTGGAATTACAAGCTTCAGTTCGGCGACTGGGTTGCTCTGGACGCGGAGGAGGGAAGCTATTTCGGCGCCACTCCCAATGACTTGACCTGTACCGCTTATTTTGCATATTCCACCGGGTTGTTTGTGAAAATCGCGAAGGTTCTGGGCAGAGAGGAGGATGCAGCAAACTATCAGGCACTGTATGAGAATATCGTAAAGAAGTTCCAGGAGACCTTCTTTGATGCAGAGGGCAATCTGACGGCGCAGACTCAGACAGCTCACATTGTTGCGCTGTATTTCGGCCTGACACCGGAGGCATATCGGGAGACAACGGTAAAGGGCCTGCTGAAGCTTCTGGAGAAGGAAAATGGCCATCTGGTAACCGGATTTGTGGGAACGCCGTATTTCTGCCACGCGTTAAGCCAGAACGGCTGTGTGAAGGAAGCCTATGAGCTTCTGATGAAGGATGATTTCCCCTCCTGGCTGTATCAGGTCAAGATGGGAGCCACTACCATTTGGGAGCACTGGGACGGACTGAAACCGGACGGAACCATGTGGAGTCCGGATATGAACTCCTTCAACCATTACGCGTATGGCGCCATCGGCGAGTGGCTGTTCCGGGTGGCGGCAGGCCTGGAAACCAGTGAAGAACAGTCCGGTTATAAGCATACGGTGATTTACCCGCGGATCGGCGGAGGTCTCACCAGCGTGAAGGCGGAATATGATTCCGTATATGGTGTGGTGGGAAGTCACTGGACAACAGAAGGGGATCAGGTTACATTGACCGTGAAGGTTCCGGTCAACACCACTGCGCAGATCTGTCTGGATGGAGCAAAAGAGATTCTGGCTGCAGACGGACTGGAATTTACAGAGGGGGATGGATGCCGGAAGGCAGCAGCAGGTTCCGGAACCTATACCCTTTGCTGGAAGAGATAAAAATCTTCACCGGAAGATTTGGAAAGGAGCAGCCATGTTATATAAAAAGAATGCAGAGCTGACAAGAGAAGCTTTTGAAAATCCGGGAAGTGAATACCGGGGAACACCATTCTGGGCCTGGAACTGCCGGATGGATCAGGAAAATATTGATGTGACTCTGGACGCACTTCAGGCTATGGGAATGGGCGGAGGTCATATCCACTGCCGTACCGGTATGGACAATCCTTATATGGGAGAGGAATTTTTGAAGCTGGTAACCTATGCCCACGAGGAGTTTTCCAAAAGAGGAATGCTGACCTGGCTTTACGATGAGGATCGCTGGCCTTCCGGAGCAGGCGGCGGCCTGGTGACGAAGGAAGAAAAATACCGGATCCGGTTTCTGGTATTTTCACCGGAAAGTCCGGACACGGCCAGAACGAAGGAATCGCATCTGAGTTCCAGCGGGCAGGCTGTCCGCAGTGATCGAAGGACTTTCCTTGCCAGATATCAGGTGAAGCTGGAAAACGGGTATCTGGCAGATTATGAAAAGATTGAAAAAGAGGCTCCTTTAAAAGAGGGCTATTGCGAATGGTTTGCCTATATGGAGGTATCCGGGGACAATCCCTGGTTCAACAACCAGGCCTATCTCAATACCCTGGACAAAAAGGCTGTGGAGCGCTTTATTCAGGTAACCCATGAAAAATATGCGGAAATCCTGGGAAGCGAATTCGGGAAATCCGTTCCGGCGATTTTTACGGATGAGCCTCAGTTCTGCCATAAGACCACCCTGGGCTTTGCGGATGAGAAAAAGGATGTGATTATTCCCTATACGGACGATCTGGAGGATACCTTCCGGGCGGCATACGGCCACAGCCTGCTGGAGCATCTGCCGGAGATTTTCTGGGAACTGGGAGAAGAAACGGTTTCCAGAATCCGTTATGAATATCATGACCATATCGCGGAGCGCTTCGCAGGTGCTTTCGCGGATACCATCGGCACCTGGTGCCGGGAACACGGCATTATGCTGACTGGCCACATGATGGAGGAGCCAACGCTGGAATCGCAGACAGCGGCTTTGGGAGAGGCCATGCGCTCCTACCGCTCCTTTGAACTGCCGGGCGTGGATATGCTCTGTGACCGCAGGGAGCTGTCTACAGTAAAACAGACCCAGAGTGCAGCTCATCAATACGGCAGAGAGGGTGTGCTCAGCGAGCTTTATGGTGTGACAAACTGGGATTTTGATTTCCGGGGCCATAAGGTGCAGGGAGACTGGCAGGCAGCATTGGGGGTAACCGTCCGGGTGCCCCATCTGACCTGGACGTCCATGGCAGGTGAAGCAAAGCGGGATTATCCTGCGGCCATCGGATATCAGTCACCCTGGTATCAGGAATATCCGCTGATTGAAAATCATTTTGCCAGGGTGAACACGGCGCTCACCAGAGGTGTGCCCCATGTGCGTCTGGGTGTGATTCATCCCATTGAGTCCTATTGGCTGTACTGGGGTCCGAAGGAGCAGACGGCGGAAATCCGGGAAGAAATGGATGAAAATTTCGCAAAAATCATTCAGTGGCTTTTATATGGAACCATTGATTTTGATTTTCTGGCAGAATCGCTGCTGCCGGAATTGAACAAAGGGCAGGCGGAGACGGCATCGCTGAAGGCGGGAGAGATGAATTATGATGTCATTCTTGTGCCGAACTGCCGGACACTGCGCAGTACCACCCTGGAGATTCTGGAAAAATTCCGTTCCAGAGGCGGGCGGATCATTTTCACGGGCGATCTGCCGGTTCTGGAGGATGCTTACCCTTCGGACCGCGGCAGGAAGCTTGCAGAAAAATCGGAGGTGGTTCCCTTTGCAAAGAATCCGCTTCTGCGGGCACTGAAGCCGATTCGGGAGATCGGGATTAAGGAAGCAGACGGAACGGCCAGTACCAATCTGATTTATCAGATGCGGGACGAGGGCGAAAAACGCTGGCTGTTTCTGGCCCATGTGAACCGGGTCATCCCCGGAAATGAGAACAGCATGAAAATCGGCGGCATCGAGATGATGAAATCCAACGAAGATCTGCCGGTGGCGGAGAATCTGAAGATCACCCTGGCCGGTGAGTGGAAGGTGACGCTGTACGATACGATGACCGGAAAGGTAGAAGAGCTTTGTGCTGCTTATGAAAGCGGAAATACCGTTCTGGAAAGGACTCTGTATGACCATGACAGTCTTCTTGTCTGCCTGGAGCCCGGAAAAAGAGAGGCGGAAGCCGTGGCGGAGACTTCCGGAAGGCAAACAGTGGAAATCCCCATTCCGGCAGAGACAGAAGTTCTTTTGAGTGAGCCAAACGTCAGCCTGCTGGATCTGGCGGAATACCGCTTTGATGACGGAGAATGGCAGGCAGAGGAGGAAATCCTCCGGATTGACAATCAATTCCGGGAGAAGCTGGGGTATCCGCTTCGGATGGAAGCCTTTGCTCAGCCCTGGACCAATGACAGAGAGGAAGGATTTGAGCATACCCTGTCTCTTCGTTTTACAATCTGTACGGAGACAGATCTGAAGGGACTTTCTCTGGCAATGGAAAATGATGAAACAGCGGAGATTTTCCTGGATCAGGAGCAGGTGGAAAACCGGCAGACCGGCTGGTATACGGACCGCAGTATTCATACGGTGGCTTTGCCTGAACTGAAAACGGGAGTTCACAGCCTGGAGATTGTGATTCCCTACAACTCCAAAGTGAATGTGGAAGCCATGTTCCTGCTGGGCACCTTTGCGGTGGAAGCCAGGGGCAGAAAGCAGATCTTAAAGGAAGCACTGAAAACGGCGGCTTTTGCGGATGCTACGAGACAGGGACTGCCGTTCTATGGAGGAAATCTGACGTATCGGATTCCCTTTGAGAGTACCGGCGGAGAAGTGACTGTGCAGGCCACCATGTACCGTTCTCCGGTGATCAAAGCGGTTCTGGACGGAAAGGAAGCGGGCCATATCGTATGTTCACCTTATGCCCTGAAGCTTGGGAAACCGGAAGCAGGCAGGCATATGCTGGAGCTGACTGTATTCGGAAGCCGCATCAATACCTTCGGAACGGTACACAACTGCAATCAGAAGGAGTTCTGGTACGGTCCCAATGCCTGGAGAACCACAGGGGATCAGTGGTCCTATGAATACCAGCTGAAGCCCACAGGGCTGCTGAAGGCTCCGGTCATCACAGAGACCAAAGAATAGTAGAGACTCTGTCCGGAACAATTTCAGAAGGAAAAAGGAAAAAGCAAAGAAGAAACGCCCCGGGGTAAAGGGGCGTTTCTCGCTAAAAGGAAAGAGAAAAAATTAAAATATTTTGAGGGAGTACTACGCAGCGTGTGGGGGCTGCGTAGTGTGAGTTATGAAATATATTAGCTCTTCGCTAATACTCTTACAGTATAACCGGAAAATGTGTTCAAAATATGTTCACAGAATAAAGAAAATATTAATTTCCGAAAGAAAATATTAGAAAAACTTGAAAAACTTCTGCGGGCCGGAAGAAAATCCGGAAAAAGCCTTTTCAATTCCCAGGCAGTTGTATATAATAGTAACTGTTCGATAAAATGGAGTCTGGAAGGTAACTGTTTAGAACAGGCCGAATCACTTGCTGATGAGGCCGTAAGAATAGGAAGCAGGTGTGAGCAAACCCCATGGGTGCAGCTGATTTTCATGGGTTTGTGTATCGTATCTGTGAAGGTACTGAACAGATAGTCTGAAAGAACAAAAGGCAGCAGCGGAAAGGAGCAGCTTATGACATCTACGGATATTGGGATTGATCTGGGTACGGCCAGCATACTTGTCTATGTAAAAGGGAAGGGCGTTGTTTTAAAGGAGCCGTCTGTTGTAGCCTTTGACCGGGATGCAAATAAAATTAAAGCCATCGGCGAGGAAGCACGGATGATGCTGGGACGGACGCCGGGAAATGTGGTGGCCATCCGGCCTCTGCGAAAAGGCGTTATTTCCGATTATACGGTGACAGAGCAGATGCTGAAGTATTTTATTCAGAAAGCCATTGGGCGGATGTCTTTTCGGAAGCCGCGGATCAGCGTCTGTGTTCCCAGCAGCATTACGGAGGTGGAGCGGAAGGCTGTGGAGGATGCCACCTACCAGGCAGGCGCCAGGGATGTGACGCTCATTGAGGAACCCATTGCTGCTGCTATCGGCGCCGGCATTGACATTTCCAGGCCCTGCGGGAATATGATTGTGGATATCGGGGGAGGTACCTGCGATGTGGCAGTGATTTCCCTGGATGGGATTGTGGTCAGTTCTTCGCTGAAGGTCGCGGGAGATGATTTTGATGAGGCGATTATCCGCTATGTGCGAAAAAAGCATAATCTGCTCATCGGAGAGCGTACTGCCGAGGATATTAAAATTACCATCGGTACGGCCATCGAACGGCCGGATCAGAAGGTGATGGAGGTACGGGGAAGAGATCTGGTGTCCGGCCTGCCCAAAACTGTGCGGGTGACTTCAGAGGAAACCAGAGACGCACTGAAGGAGACGACTTCCCAGATTGTGGAGGCTGTTCACAGCGTGCTGGAGCGGACGCCGCCGGAGCTGGCATCGGATGTGGTGGACCGAGGGATCGTCCTCACCGGAGGAGGTGCGCTGTTGAATGGATTGGAGGAGCTGATTGAGGCCAGAACGGGGATCAATACCGTTACGGCGGAGGACCCCATGACTGCAGTAGCCATCGGAACCGGCAGATTTGTTGAGCTGACCGGAGGAAAAGGCAGTCTGGGAGGATGAATACAGACGAGAGGGACGCTGCGAGAACCGGGAGACCGGAGCGCGGCGTTTTCTATTGAAGAGCAGGAGAGAATCGGGAAAATATGGAGAGAATCGAAGGATACGTGGATCATATCGTTTACCGCAACAGCGACAACGGCTATACAGTGCTGAATGCGGTTTGTGACGGTGAGGAGCTGACCTGCGTGGGAACTCTGAATTACATAGGAGACGGGGAAGTTTTTGCGGCTGAGGGCTATTATACGGAGCATGCCACCTACGGCAGACAGTTTCAGATTGAAAAACTGGAGCTGAAAACGCCGGAGGATGCGATTTCCATTGAGCGGTATCTGGGCTCCGGTGCCATCAAAGGCATCGGAACAGCGCTGGCGGCCAGGATTGTCCGCCGGTTTAAAGAGGATACTTTCCGGATCATGGAAGAGGAGCCGGAGCGCCTTGCGGAGATCAAGGGAATCAGCGAGCGTAAGGCCCGGGAGATTTCGGAACAGGTGGAGGAAAAGCGGGATATGCGAAAAGCCATGATTTTCCTGCAGCAGTATGGGGTATCCACGGCCCTGGGCGCGAAGATCTATGCTTTTTACGGTCCTGCCATCTATCAGATCATCAGGGAAAATCCATACAAAATGGCAGATGATATTGATGGGGTGGGATTTCGGATTGCAGATGAGATTGCGTCCAGAGCCGGTATCCATACGGACTCTGAATTCCGGATCCGGTGCGGGATTCTGTACGTGCTGCAGCAGGCGGCCATGGAAGGCCACATCTATCTGCCGGACCGGATACTGGTGAACCGGACGGTGGAGCTTCTGGGAGTCAGTCAGGAAAGTATCCAGAAGCATCTGATGGATCTGGCCATTGATAAGAAGATTGTGATCAAGGAAGGGGTGGAGGTCTGTGTTTACAGTGCCCAGGCCTATTATCTGGAGCTGAATACAGCGAAAATGCTCCATGATCTGAATATTCACTGCGATATTTCGGAGGCTGCGGTGCTGTCCAGTCTGGAGCGCATCGAGAAAAAGCTGGACACCGTTCTGGATCCTCTTCAGAGAGAGGCGGCTGTGCGGGCAGCGGAGAGCGGACTTCTGATCATCACCGGCGGCCCCGGTACCGGGAAGACCACCACGATCAATGCTCTGATTACTTACTTTGAATCCGAGGATATGCAGGTCCGGCTGGCAGCGCCTACGGGACGGGCAGCCAAACGGATGACGGAAACGACCGGACGGGAAGCCCAGACCATCCACCGGATGCTGGAGGTTTCCGGGGGAGGGGAGGATGGAGGTTCCCGGGGGGAGTTCGGCAGAAATGCCCAGAATCCTCTGGAGGAAGATGTGATTATTATCGATGAAATGTCCATGGTGGATATTTATCTGATGTATGCTCTGCTGTGCGCGGTCGTTCCGGGAACCCGTCTGATTCTGGTGGGAGATGTAAATCAGCTTCCTTCGGTGGGACCGGGCTGTGTGCTGAAGGATATGATTGATTCCGGAAAATTTCCGGTGGTGAGACTGACCAAGATCTTCCGGCAGGCTTCGGAAAGCGATATCATTGTCAATGCCCATAAGATTAACGGTGGAGAGCATGTGATTCTGGACAACAAAAGCCGGGATTTCTTCTTCCTGAAACGGTATGATGCCAATGTAATCATCAGTGTTGTGCTGACGCTGATTCAGAAAAAGCTGCCGAAATATGTGAATGCCAGGCCGGAGGATATCCAGGTGCTGACGCCCATGCGGAAGGGACTTCTGGGTGTGGAAAGGCTGAATGCCATTCTTCAGGAATACCTGAACCCGCCCGGACCGGAGAAACGGGAGAGGGAGTATGGCTCGGGAAAATTCCGGGAAGGTGATAAGGTGATGCAGATCAAAAACAATTACCAGATGGAATGGGAAATCCGAGGCAAATACGGGATTGCTGTGGAAAAGGGCACAGGAGTCTTCAACGGGGATATGGGGATCATTCGGGAGATCAACACCTTTGCGGAGCTGCTGACAGTGGAATTTGAGGAAAGCCGGTTTGTGGAATATTCCTTCCGGCAGCTGGATGAGCTGGAACTGGCCTATGCGGTGACGATTCACAAATCCCAGGGAAGCGAATATCCGGCGGTGGTGATTCCGCTTCTGGCAGGTCCCCGGATGCTGATGAACCGGAATCTTTTGTATACGGCGGTGACCAGAGCCAGAAGCTGCGTAACCCTGGTGGGAAGCCCGGAGGTGTTTGACCAGATGATTGACAACAGCTCCCAGCAGAAGCGATATACTACTTTGAAACAGAGAATTCAGGAACTTTTGCCGGGAGAGGGCGAATAATCCGGAATGAAATTTTTTTTAAATCTGTTTTACCCTGCAAAATGTCCGTTCTGCGGGGATATACTAAAAAAAGAACGGCTGATCTGTGAACAATGTGAAAAAAATGTAAAGCCTCTTCAGGGACCGAAGTGTAAAAAGTGCGGCAAGATTCTGGGACAGAAAGAACGGGAATATTGTCTGGACTGCAGCAGGACGAAGCATGCATATGCCAGAGGAACGGCGGTTTACCCCTACAGCGGCGCTGTGCGCCGGGCGGTCTGGCGTTTTAAATATCAGAACAGACGCTGCTATGCCCGGGCCTTTGCGGAAATGATGTGGGAAACGTCCGGAGAACAGCTGAAAAGCTGGAAACCGGATCTGGTGATTCCGGTTCCGCTGCATCCGAAACGAAAGAAAAAACGCGGATATAACCAGGCATTTCTTCTGGCAGAACCCATTGCCGGACATCTGGGAATTCCCGTTCTGGAGAACGGTCTGCTCCGGGTGACGCCCACCAGTCCACAGAAAAATCTGGACCGCAAAAAACGCCAAATAAATCTGAAAAGGGCTTTTAAAATTGGCAAGGATGATGTAAAATTAAAACGGATACTGCTAGTGGATGACATTTATACCACAGGCAGCACCATCGACGCGGCGGCGGAGATTCTGCTGGAGCAGGGTGCGGCAGAAGTCTTTTTTCTGGCACTTTGCATCGGGGAAGGGGAGTGAAACCGGGCCGCAGACTATTGAAGGGAAGGAACTGATATGATCAGCAAACGACGGGTCAGGCTGATGACGAGACTGGCTATATGTGAAAAGGACAAGGGGCTGGAACTGAAGAATTCCGGGAATTATTTCCGGAGCGATTATATCGGCATTCATTTGATGAAGAATTTTTTAAGGATGACCGCAGCGTTTCTGCTGGGACTGGGACTCTGGGTTCTGCTTCGCATGGATTATGTGGTGGAAAAGCTTGGAGTACTGGATGTGGCAGGGATGGGACTTGATATTCTGGTCTGCTACGGGATTCTGACGGCATGTTATCTGCTGCTGACTTACCTTGTATATACGGTCCGGTATTACCGGGCTGAGAAGGTCCGGGAGGACTATAACCAGATGCTGCTGTCCCTGGAGCGGGAGTACAGCCGGGATGGGAGACGAATGAACAGGGCAGGGAAGCCGGAAGGAGATGGCAGATGAATATTTTAAAAATAAAAGAAGCGCTGGAAGGCTTTTACAGACGCTACGGAGCGGCAATCCGTTTTTTCGGAAGAGTCATTCTGGGCTTTCTGGTGTTTGTGATGATCCGCAGGGAAACCGGATACCTGGAGCGGCTGAACAGCCCTGTCATTCTCACGGGTCTTTCTCTGCTGTGCGGGATTTTGCCGGCGAATCTGTGTGTGCTTCTGGCAGTTGGTGTGGTTCTTCTGCATTTTTACAGCCTTTCCTGGTGTGCGCTGGCAGTGGGAGGAGGGATCCTTATGATTCTGCTTTTGCTGTATTTCGGCATCGCGCCGGAGAATGGGTACGGATTTCTTCTGACACCGGTGGCATTCAGCCTGAATGTTCCCCTGGCGGTTCCCATGGTTCTGGGGCTGACTTCTCACAGCAGTTCTCTGTTTGGGATGCTTTTTGGAACGATCTGGTATTTTACCATGCGGACCATCGGAGAGAAAGCGGCTGTCCTGCGGACGGTCCAGGAGAATATTGTGAAAACGTCGGATATTGAGAAGGTGATCGGGGAGGGGACATCCCTGATCGAAGGCATTCTGAAGCGCAGGGAACTGTTCCTGATGCTGCTGGTCTGCCTGGCTGTCTGGATTGTGGTCCGGACAGGGCGCCGGATGATGATCAAGTATGCCTGGACGGTGGCCATCGGCCTGGGTACCCTTGTTTATCTGGCGATTATGATTGTGGGAAATGATACGCTGGATCTTTCCTGGAATCTTCCGGCTTTTGTGGCGGGCACGGTTCTGGCACTCCTGATTGCCCTGATTGTTCAGCTGTTTTTGTTTCTTCCGGATTACCGGAGAGTGGAGTCTGTGCAGTTTGAAGATGACGACTATTATTATTATGTGAGAGCAATTCCCAAAAAACGGAGTTCTGAAGAGAATCCGGAACCGGACCGGCCGGAGACGGAAAGCATGTCCAGGGAAGAACGGCGGAGAATGCGCCGGGAGAATCGGGAACCGGACCTGCCGCAGGAACCAAACAGGATAGAAAGGACGTGAAAAAATGGCGGCTATTTGGGGAAATCTGAAGGCATTTTACAATACCTATTTTTCCTGGATCAGGACCTCTTCTCTTACCGTTTCGGGAATCACCGTGACAGATGTTCTGGAAATTGCCATCCTGTCCTTTCTGGTTTATCAGATTATGGTCTGGATTCGGGCTACGCGGGCCTGGACTCTGATGAAGGGTATCCTGGTTATGAGTATTTTCGTAGCACTGGCCTATATGTTCCATATGGATACCATCACGTTTCTGATTAACAAAGGAGTGGATCTGGCACTGACAGCGGCTGTGATCATATTCCAGCCGGAGCTTCGGCGGGCGCTGGAGCAGTTGGGAGAAAAGAAATTTTTCTCCGCGCTGATTCCTTTTGACACCTCCCGGGAGGTTCAGGAGCGTTTCAGTGACAAGACCATCAATGAGCTTGTGAAGGCCTGTGTGGAGATGGGAAAGGCGAAAACGGGGGCTCTGATCGTCATCGAGCAGAACACCCCGCTGGCAGAGTATGAGCGGACAGGGATTGCCCTGGATTCCATCATTACAAGCCAGCTTCTGATCAATATTTTTGAGCACAATACGCCGCTTCATGACGGTGCGGTACTGATCCGGGGGGATCGGATTGTTTCGGCGACCTGTTACCTTCCGCTGTCTGACAATATGGAGCTGAGCAAGGAGCTGGGAACCCGGCACCGGGCCGGTGTGGGGATCAGTGAGGTGACAGATTCCGTGACGATTATTGTTTCTGAAGAGACGGGCCGGATTTCCCTGGCAAGCAAGGGGAAGCTCATGCGGAATATCAATGCGGATGAGCTGCGAAAAAGGCTGGTTATCCTGCAGGATAAATCCGTAGACACCAAGAAATTCAAACTCTGGAAAGGAAAAGGCAGGCAGAATGAAAAAGCTGTTAAATAACATTGGAATGAAGCTGCTTTCCGTACTGATTGCTTTTCTGATCTGGGTTGTCGTTGTGAGCGGTGACGATCCGGAGATCACAAAACCTTTTACGGTGAAGGTAACGACGGTCAATACGGACAGTATGTTTGAGGCGAATAAAGTATTTAATATCACAGAAGGCGGCGAGACGACCATTTATGTTACAGCCAGAAGATCTATCCTGAATGCCCTGACAGCCAGTGATTTTACAGCGACGGCAGATATGGAAAGCATCAATCATCTGACGACGGTGCCTTCCGTTCCTCTGGTGCCGTCCTGCAGCAGAAAGGGCGTGACGATCCGCCAGGAGAATATGCGTTGCGATCCTTCTTCTATGAAGATTTCCATAGAGGATAAGGTGGAGAAATCCTTCATGATTTCCACCATTACCAGCGGTACGCCGGCATCCGGCTATGAAGTCGGCAGCACCAAGCTTTACGAACAGGGGACGACCAACAGCATCCGCGGTGAGACCATTGTGATTGCGGGACCGGATTCCACTCTGAAGAAGATTGACAAAGTAACAGCGACGGTGGGTGTCAGCGGCATGGCTTCCAACGAAACCAGAACGGTGACCCTGAAAATCTACGACAAAAACGGCGATCAGGTGGATGTTCAGCTGAGTAATCTGGAAATTAAAACGGCCGACGGCGTAGTACTGAAGGATGCCAAGGTGGATGTGAAGGTGACTCTGTGGCAGGTACAGTCGGATATTCAGTTTGAGATCGGACTGAAAGGGGAAGTGGCTGAGGGTTATCACATTACCGGAGTCTATACCACTCCGGAAACCATTACTCTGGCAGGAAGCAAGAACGCACTCAAAGAGCTGAATGGTGTTCTGTCCATTCCGAATACCATTGAAGATGCCATTGATGTGACCGGTATTTCGTCCACGCTGGAGCAGAGTATCGACCTGGAAGGTTTCATTCAGGATCATCTGAAGAATATCCGTCTGGCGAAGGATGCGGTGACCACCGTTTCTGTGAAGGTTCAGGTGGAGAAAATCGATGCGACGACCATCAACAAGCCGATTTCAGAACTGATTGTGAAAGGACAGCCGGAAAGTATGAACATGGTCCTGACGCCGGGAGACAAACTTCCCATTGAAATACAGAGTGAGGAAAAGGATACCACGGTTTTACAGTCAGCAGATGTACAGGCTACTCTGGATCTGACCGGATATGAGAGTGAAGGAACCTATACCGTTCCGGTTCAGATTGTTCTTCCGGAGGGCTATACACTGGTGAATGATGTAAATATTGTAGTTGATCTGAAATTAAAAGAGATCGCTACGGAAGAAGAAACAACAGTATTGGAGGAATAGGAATGGTAAGTCAGAAAGTGGTTATTAAAAACCCCACAGGGCTGCATCTTCGCCCGGCAGGGAATCTCTGTAAAGAGGCGATTCAGTTTAAATCCCAGATCACATTTTCCTTTGGGGATGTAACAGCCAATGCGAAAAGCGTTCTGAGCGTTCTGGGAGCCTGTGTACAGTGCGGAGACGAGGTAACCTTTACCTGTAATGGAGAAGATGCAGAAGAGGCCTTAAAAACCATTGTAGGAGCTATCGAGAGCGGCCTGGGTGAATAGGAAAAGGAAACACAAAAAAGGAACCGTCTGAGCGGTTCCTTTTTTATGCTTTTTTTAAAATCCGGTATAGTTCAGAACGCTGCTGATTCCGGGAAGATCAAAGCTCATCATCTGTGGGATCCCAGGTCTGAGTCGCAGGAATGGTTCCGTAGCTGGTCGGAGTCATGGGTGTCGCACAGGTCTGACTGACCGTTACCGGAGTGCCGATGGGCACATTTTTGTACAGCCATTTGGCATCGGCGAAGGCCAGACGGATACAACCGTGGGAAGCCTGCTGTCCCAGAAGGTTGAAGGCGTTCTGGTACATCGCGTAGTGATTGTTGGGCTGACTGTACGGAATGGAATGGAACAGCACATCACTGGTGATGTGGGAGCAGTAGAAGCCCCAGGAAGGGCCGTCCAGCTCATGGGTGGGAAGCTTGTCCTTGATAGAAAAGGTTCCCAGCGGTGTGGCATCATTGACTCCGGTGCAGCAGTACATGGCTTTTACCGGGGTACTCCCGCGGTAAACGGTGACAATGTTTTTCTTGGTATTGACTGTTACACTCCAGGGGCCGGTGGGCTCATCCACCTGCAGGACACCGGAGGAAGAAAAAGTATAAACCTTGCCGCCGATGGATACCTTGCCGGTGACCATGGAACCCTCAGGTCCTACCGTTGTGGTGGAAGGACGCAGATAATAGGTTTTTCCGCTGACGGTAAGCCATCCGGTTTTCATCTGTCCGGTGGAAGTGTCGAAGTAATACGTATGGCCGTTAATCACCTGCCAGCCCTTCATAACGTAACCGCGGCTGGGCTGCAGATAGTAAGTACCGCTCTTTTTCGTCTTCAGCCATCCGGTCTGCATCACACCCTTGGTGTTGAAGTAGTAGCGCCTGCTGCCGATGGTCTGCCAGCTCTTGAGCCGGGCACCGTAATTGGGCGTGGTTTTCTTTCCATAGTATTGTTTTCCGTTGACTTTGTACCATCCGGTTTTCAGAGCGCCATCGGAGCCGACATAGTAGTAATTGCTGCCGTCTTTTATGAACTTGCTGGTGACCAGGGCTCCGGTGGTCTTGCTGTAATAATACCATTTGTTATTCTTGTCTTTGCGCTGTACCCATCCGGTCTGCAGCTTTCCGTTTTCGTCTGCGTAGTAAAGCTTGGTGCCTACGCGGAAAGCACCGGTTTTCACAGTTCCTTTTGAAGAAGTATAGTAGAGGGAGCCATCCTCCTTGATCATACCGGTGACCATGGCTCCGTTGGCATTAAAATAATACTTTTTATTATTGTAGGTCTGGATCCCGGTCTGAGCAACACCCAGCAGGTAAGACTTTCCATCGGTGCCCTTGACGGATATCTGCTTGAAAAGGTATTTTTTCTTCCCGATGGTACGCAGGCCGGAAGTGTACATCAGGCCCTCTTTGCTGAAACCGTAGATATTGTTGCCCATTTTGATTACTTCGTTTACGGCAAGCTCTCCGGTGGTGCAGGTAACACAGTAAATTTTGTTGGTTCCCAGAAATTTCAGGCCCGGCCTTGTATTGATCACGCCGTTGGCATCTACCAGGAACTTCTGACCTTCAAAGGTAACAATGCGGGTCTTTCCGGTGGCCAGATAGCCGGTTTTCTGATTAAAATAGTAAGAATAGGTGGAGCCGTTCACGGTAATTCTGGCAGGACCATAAGCGCGGGTACCGTCCGCATACAGATAATAGGTTCCTTTGGAATCCTTTCGGAATCCGGCGGTGGTTTCAGTTGCCGTGCTGGAGCTTCCTTCGGCCAAAGCCGCGACGGACCAGGCCATCATCATACAGAAGATCAGACAGAGAACTGAAAGAAATTTTTTGGATCTCATATATTCCCCTCTCTCAAAAATGATAATGAATTGTGGCACTACCAATTTACTATATTCCGGAAAATCTTTCAATTGTTTCTTGAAAAATAAAAGATGGTTTAAGGGAAAATTAAGATATTGTTTACATATTGACAGCAGGAGAAAAAGTTTTTATACTGATGCAGAGAAGAGGCAGAAAATACAAAGGAAGAACAGATTACGAAGGAGGAAGTTTGATATGAAAGGGAAAATAAAGATGATTTTGCTGGCCATGGCGCTTGTTCTGACCGGCATTTTTTCGTGGCAGGGGACCGGCTGGGCTGAGGGGACAGACCAGTCGGAAATCGCCTGGATTTACCTGGATCCATCGGACAGTTCTGCACAGCTTCTGGTGATTTCCATGGCAGGAGAGGTACCGGATTCAGCGGCTCTGACCTTCCGTCAGGGCGGAAAGAGTGTGTCGCAGAAAGCAACGGAGATCAAAGGGAGTTACCTGGCTTTTCTGATTGAAGGAGGCGGCGTCAGGGCGGAAGACCTGAAATCTCTGCAGTTTACCGCAGGAGGGAGCCGTTACACAGTTGATCTGCAGCAGTTTCGGCGTGCGGCAGATACGGATTCGGTTTCCCTTCCGAAAGAGAATCAGCAAAGCACCACCCGGGCATTAAGCGACCAGGCAGGGGTTGTGGCCGGTAACAGTGCACAGGTCCGCACTGCCCTTCAGATTGCCAGCGCACAGGCTCCGGTGAAAGCTTCATCGGCAGGCGGCGATATTGTCATCGTTCTGGACCCGGGCCACGGAGGTTATGACGGAGGAGCCATGCGCACCTGGAATGGAGTTCTTTATAAGGAAAGTGACATCGTTCTGCAGATTTCCCTGGCCACAAAAGAGGAGCTGGAAACCTACGAGGGCGTGAAGGTGTATCTGACGAGAAGCTCGGATGTCTATGTGGGACTGAATGAACGGGTGGAGTACGCGGCTTCTGTGGGAGCCACGGCGCTGATCAGCCAGCATATCAATTCAACGGGAACCATCAGTACCACGGCCACCGGAGCGGAGGTGATGGTTTCCAGCGGCAATTATCGTCCGGCCCAGGCAATAGAAACCCAGGAGATTGCGCAGAGGATTCTGAACAGTTTAGGCAGCATCGGCTTTACGAGCAGAGGGCTTGTATACAAACTGTCGGAAACGGGAGATACTTATGAAAACGGCACCCTGGCAGACTATTATGCCATTGTACGCCAGAGTGTACTGGCCGGATTCCCGGGGATGATTGTGGAGCACGGATTCGTCAGCAATCAGTCCGACTGCGAAAAATATTACAGTTCACCCTCCAGGATCAAAGCGCTGGGCGTTGCGGATGCCACAGCCATTGCGAATTATTACAGGCTGAAGAAAAAAACAGTTTTAGAGCAGACACCGGCAGACGCTTCCGAACAGTCAGCAAATTCTGTAGTAAAACCGGGCTGGTTCCGGAAAAACGGTAAGGTGTACTACCGGCTGTCAGACGGTTCTCTTGCCACCGGGGTGACACTGATTAAGGGAAAATATTATTATTTCACGTCCAAAGGCGTACGCCAGACCGGCTGGAAAAGGGCAGATGGAAATGTCTACTATTTCAGCCCGAAGTCTTACTCTGCGGTAAGGGGCTGGCATGTGATCGGCGGGAAACGCTATTACTTTAACAGTCTTGGAATCCGCCAGACAGGAATCTTTTCCGTTGGAAATTACTGTTATTATGCGAACAGCAAAGGAGTCCGGAAAACAGGCTGGATCACGGTAGGCGGACAAAAATATTATTTTAAGCCCACCAATGGAAGAATGATTGCGGGACGTTCCGCATGGATTAAAGGAAGATGGTATACCTTTGGAAGTGACGGCGTGTGTCTGGATTTTTATTCCTGATTTCCGGAGGAGGATTTCTTGAAACCGGCATAAAAGGATGGTATGATAGAAACAGGTTTTGGGATGCCGCTTTTTGAGCGGCATCCTGAGAAATGAAAATGTAAGGAGAGGGGGAGTTCCCATCGTTCCAGTGAAAGCAGCCCTGACGCTGCTGTGGCTTCTGGTGATTCCGTTCTGCCTGGGGCTGCCGTTTCAAAGAGGGCTCAGAAAAGAAGAAAAACGTTTTTTTTATACAATGATGGCCGGGTATGGAGTGATGCTGGGCAGCTTTCAGATTCTGGCGGTGCCAATGGTGCTTTTGTACCAGCCCTATCACCGGCTGGCCTGGATTTACGGGATTCTGGCTGCTGCTGCAGCGCTGGCCTGTCTGCTTGTGTGCCGGCGTGACGCGGCGGAGGTGACGGCCGGCCGGCTGCTGTCCTATCGTTCGGTTCCCTGGACGAACTGGCTGGCGCTCCTGCTGATATTGTTTCAGATCGGGATGTATGTGACAGGCATGTTTACGGATCTGGATGATTCTTTTTATGTGGGAACGGCCACGACGGCCCAGTACACGGATCAGATGTATTCCATAAGTCCTTATACCGGGAAAAATCTGAACCATCTGCCGTCCAGATACTGCCTTTCACCTTTTCCCATATTTCTGGCGTTTTTAAGTACGGTTACCGGTTTTTCCCCTTCTGTCATGGCGCATACCATTGAACCGGTGTTTTTCGTGAGCCTGGCCTATGGCATCTACAGTCTGATCGGGGAACACTTTTTTAAAAAGGACCGGAAAATGAGCGGTCTGTTTCTGGTATTTCTTTCCCTGATGCATCTGTTTTCCTATTATTCGATCTATACTCAGGGAACGTTTATGTTGATTCGGATCTGGCAGGGGAAGGCGTTTTTAGCGGCAGTGCTGCTGCCTGGAATTTTTTATCTGGGAATGCGTACAATGGATCAGAGGGGCAGAGCCAGGGACTGGCAGGCATTGCTCTGGGTGGCACTTTCCGCCTGTTTGGCTTCTTCCATGGGAATTATGCTGGTCCCGGTGATGCTGGGGATTCTGGGCATTGTGCTGGGATGCTTTTCGGGAAAATGGAAAAAAACGGTGTATATGGTGCTCTGCTGTATGCCCTGTCTGTGTTTTGCGGCAGCTTATCTGCTGATACGGTAGGAGGAGCTCTGAATGTCCTATTTTTTTAAAGCTCTGGAAAAAATGGAAATGTATAATGGAACAGGCTGGCATCTGCTGCTGTTCGGACTGGCCATTCTTTATCTGTGCGCCTGCAGAAGAAAAAAGGAGAACAAAAGACTTCTTCTTGGCTATTCGGTTGTTTTCTTTCTTATCTATTTCTGCCCTGTGACTGCAAAAATTATCATGGATTACTGCACGGGGGAAAGCGTCTACTGGAGAATGCTCTGGCTTCTGCCGATTCCGCTGATTGTAGCCTATGCCTGTACCATGCTGGTAAGCTCCTTCCGAAGACGTCTGCCCCGGCTGGCCTGTGGCCTGATTCTGGCCTGTGCCATCATTGCAGGCGGCCGCAGCATGCATTTTGGTGAGGGAGCAAAATATGAGCAGGTTATGAACCTGAATAAGCTTCCGGACGAGGTCATTACCGTCTGCGAGACCATTCTGCAGGATGGGGATCCGACGGTGACCAAAAAGGCGGTGATTCCGGACAGTATGGCAGGTTATGTCAGGCAGTATACGGCGCAGATTGAGCTGGTATTCGGGCGGAGGGGGCTTCTCAGCAAACCTGCCCAGCGGATTTATGATGAGATGATTTCCCCGAATCCGGATTTTGATATTCTGGCGGCTGACGCGAGAAAGCTCTCCTGCGGTTATCTGGTTTATCCCTGCTCGGAGGAACAGGATCGAAAGCTGCAGGGGATGGGCTATGAACCCATCGGCGAGGTGAACGGATATCGGATATACAGAGATACGGAGGCTGGCTGAAACTGCCAGCCTTTTTGGTGTTGCTTTTTCGCATATTTTGTTGTACACTATACATGCGGCACGTAACAGAATTGCAATAATTTAATAAAAATTTTATAAATAAATGGAGAAGTAAGGAAATTGGAAAAAAGAGAACAGTATAAAAGATTAATTATGTTTTTGGCCTCGACCATTATCCTTGCAGTGCAGACAGGTATTTTTGCCTATGCCTGGTTTACCTATTACGGGCAGAAAAGCATTATCCGAAACGATTATTTTTTCTGGGGGAATATTGCGGCGATTGGTCAGTATGCCATGGTTCTGTTTTTGTTTTATAAGCTTTTCGGCGCGTTTAAGGTGGGGTACCTTCGGATTATGGATGTTCTGTTATCCCAGGTTCTGTCCCTGTTTTGTACCAATGCGTTCATTTATCTGGAAATGGACCTGATCGGCATGTGGAAGTTCGGTGCCCATATACAGCCCATGTTCTGGATTATGGCGGCTGATCTGCTGGTATCTTTCCTGTGGGTCGTGTTTGTACGTCTGATTTACGTGAAGATATATCCTCCCCGCCAGATGCTGTTGATCTATGGAGAGCATAATCCTACGGATCTTGTGAAAAAGATTTCCAGCAGGGAAGATAAATATAATGTGGACAAAAGCATCCATTTAAGTATGGGGATTGAGCGGATTCAGAAGGAAATCCTGAAATACCGCGCCGTGGTGCTGGCGGATCTTCCGTCTCATGAGCGGAATCTTTTTCTGAAGTTCTGTTTTGAAAACGATATCCGTTGTTACAGTATTCCCAAGCTTTCTGATATTATGCTGATGAGTGCGGAGCAGATTCATCTGTTCGATACAACGCTTCTGTTGTGCAGGAACCGCAGACTGACTGCGGAGCAGCAGTTTGCCAAGCGGGCGATGGATATTATTGTGTCGGTCATTGGTGTGGTGGTTTTGTCACCGGTGATGCTGCTGATAGCCATTTTGATCAAGGCCTATGACGGTGGTCCGGTTTTCTATAAGCAGCCTCGCCTGACCCTGGATAAAAGGGTTTTTAATGTTCTGAAATTTCGAAGCATGCGGGTGGATTCTGAGAAAGAAGGGGCCAGGCTTGCCATGAAGGGGGACAGCAGGGTGACACCTGTGGGAAAAGTTCTGAGAAATATTCATTTTGATGAACTGCCCCAGCTTTTTAACATTCTGAAGGGCGATATGTCGCTGGTAGGTCCCAGACCGGAGCGGCCGGAGATTGCAGAGGAGTATCGAAAGGAGATACCGGAGTTTGACTATCGTCTGAAGGTAAAGGCCGGGCTTACCGGATTTGCCCAGGTATACGGAAAATACAATACCACACCCTACGACAAGCTGAAGCTGGATCTGACCTATATTGAAAATTATTCCTTTTTCCTGGACTGCAAGCTGATTTTGCTCACCTTTAAGATTCTGTTCCAGAAAGAGAATACGGAAGGAGTGGAACAGTGGCAGGTTACAGCGGCGACGAAGGAGCGGGAAGGCGGAGAGACAAAAAAGAGTCCGGATAATCCGAATTCTCAGAACCGCGTTGGAAGCCGGCACAGCGGCAGTAAAAACAAAAGGAAAAATAATCGTCAAAAAGAAAAGCGAATAAAAAAGTAAAAAAGAGAGATACAGGTTACGGGAGGCGTTTGCATGGAAAAACCGAAGGTTTCTGTCATTATACCGGCATACCATTGTGCCGGGACCATTGGCCGGGCTGTCCGGTCTGCACTGCGCCAGCAGGTTCCGCTGGAAATCCTGGTGATTGATGACTGTTCCGGAGACAGTTTGGACCAGGTGATGGAGGAATTTGCCGGGGAACCTGTTCTTTTTTTGAAAAATGAGAAGAATCTGGGAGCTGCGGCAACCAGAAACCGGGGGGTATCAATGGCCCGGGGAGAATACGTGGCATTTCTGGATGCGGATGACTGGTGGGAGGACGGAAAGCTTTCCAGCCAGTTAAAGCGGCTGGAGGAAACAGGGTGTGTGCTCTGCAGTACGTCCAGGGAGCTGGTGAGTCCGGACGGGCAGCTCACCGGTAAGGTGATTCCGGTGACGGAGACCATTACCTACCGGCAGATGCTGCATCAGAACTGCATTAACTGCTCCTCCGTCGTTTTGAAAACAGAAGTGGCCAGAGAATTTCCCATGGAACATGAGGACAGCCACGAGGATTATATTACCTGGCTTCGGATACTGAAAAAATATCGCACCGCCTGTGCTGTGAATCAGCCTTTTCTGAAATACCGACTGACAAACAGCGGCAAATCCGGCAGTAAGCTGCAGTCTGCGAAGATGACCTATCAGGTATACCGGTATGCGGGCTTCGGAAGGCTTCGGTCAGGCTGGTATTTTTTGTGTTACGCGGTGAACGGTGTATGGAAATACGCGCGGGCATCCTGCGCAGCCGGCAGAAACGTATTTTAGACGGCAGGAGTTTCAGGGAGCGGACGGATATTTGGGAAAAGAGGAATGAAATTGGAAGAAAAGGCTGAAGTGAAAGTATCGGTGATTGTGCCGGTTTACAATACGGAAATATATCTGGAACAATGTCTGGAAAGCCTTCAGACGCAGACTCTGAAGGAGATTGAAATCATCTGCGTGGATGACGGCTCCTCAGACCAGTCCCTCGGGATTCTGCATAAGGCTGCGGAAAACGACAGGCGGATCACAGTCTTGCAGCAGGAAAATGCCGGAGGAGGCGCAGCCAGAAACAAGGGGATCCAGGCAGCAGTGGGAGAGTATCTGGCTTTCCTGGATTCCGATGATTTTATGGAACCGGAGATGCTGGAGAAAATGTACCAGGCTGCTCATCAGGCAGCAGCGGATATCAGCATCTGCAAAGCCAGGCGATACCATGATGATCTGGAGATTTATACGGATCTGCCCGGTGCCATGCGGGAGGAACTGATTCCGGATCTGCAGGTTTTTTCCTGGGAGGATATGCCGGAAACGATTTTTAACGCTTTTCACAACTGGCCCTGGAATAAGCTGTTTCGCCGGGAATTTCTTGAAGTGGAGGAGATTTCCTTTCAGGAGCTTCACAGAACCAATGACCTGTATTTTACCTGCAGGAGTCTGATGGCTGCCGAACGGATTACCCTTGTCAGGGAATGTCTTGTGAATTATCGGGTGGGAACCAGAGGAAGCTGCCAGGATACCAACCAGGATTATCCCCTGGATTTCTATGAAGCTTTTCGAAAACTGAAAGCTTTTCTGGAGAAAGAGGGATACTATGAGCAGGTGGAGCAAAGCTTCATCAACCACGCTCTGGATGGCTGCATTGCAAACCTGTGTTCCCAGGAGGGCAGTGCGGATCAGGAAATGCTTTTCCGGCAGCTCAAAGGCTGCCTGTTTGAAAATCTGGGGATTCGCAGGCAGCGGGAGGATTACTATTACGATTATAATAAAGAAGCCTATCAGACCGGCAAAGTGGTGATGGAACAGGATTACAAGAGCTTCCTGCGCTACCGGATTTCTCAGGTGAAGGCGGAGCGGGACCGGATTATCCGGGAGGATCTGAAGCATGAGCAGGAGGTGCGGGAGCAGCTTATGCAGGAGGTCCACGATTCTTTCACCTGGAAGGTGGGGAGCAGGCTGACGGCGATTCCGCGGAAATGTGCCCGAATCCTGAAAAAGAAGTAGCATTGCAATTTTTTGACAGTTATGGTAGAATACGGTGAAGGATTTTGCATGGAACCGGGAAGATGCCGGACAGATGCGATTTTGCCAAGGAGAAAACAGATGGATCAGAAAATAAAAGTTTCCGTTATTTTGCCTGTTTATAATGGCGAAGCTTATCTTAGAAAATGCATGGATGATATACTGGCTCAGACGTTGAAGGAGATTCAGGTAATCTGTATCAATGACGGTTCTGCTGACAGCACGCTGGAGATTCTCAGAGAATACGCAGCTGCCGATGACAGAGTCCTGGTGATTGACCAGGAGAATACCGGAGCCGGGCAGGCCAGGAATAACGGCCTTGTTTATGCAGAAGGCGAGTATCTCTCTTTCCTGGATGCAGATGATTTCTTTGAACCTCAGATGCTGGAGAAGGCCTATCAGAGTGCAGTTTCCGCTCAGGCGGATATTACTGTTTTCCGGGGTGACCGTTACGATGATACCCTGGAACGGTTTGTACAGATGGACTATTCTGTGAAGACCAGACTTTTGCCGGGGAAAAATCCTTTTTCTTTTCATGACCTCCCGGATTCCATCTTTACGGTTTTTGTGGGATGGGCCTGGGACAAGCTTTACCGCAGAGATTTCGTCATGGAAGATGAAAAACTGCGTTTTCAGAATCTGAGGACTTCCAATGATCTGTTTTTTGTATTTTCTTCTCTGACAAAGGCACGGAAAATCTATGTGGCAGATGAGCTGCTGGTGCATCACCGGATTCATGTGAAGGGATCTCTGTCAGTGACACGGGAGCGTTCCTGGAGCTGTTTTTATCAGGCGGCGAAAGCATTGCAGGAGGAACTTCTGCGGACCGGTGTTTATCAGGAAGTGGAAAAGGGATTTTTAAACTGGATCCTTCATTTTGCTTTCTGGAATCTGGATACCATTGAAGGAGAAGGTTATGAAAAGGTATATGATCTGATCTGTGGGGATTGTATGCGTGACTTTGACTGGTTTTCCCATGAGAGGGAATATTATAAAGGAAATCTGGCGCTTTATGACAGGCTGAAGGTTATGAGGGAGAAGACCTGCCTGGAGTATCTGCTGGATCATTACCGGGCCAGCGAAGCCGAGATTCAGAAGCTGAAGGAACAGAAAAAAAGAACGGAAGAACGTTTGAAAGAGACACAGAGGGAGAACGAGGAGATTCGCAGATCAACAACTTTCCGGGTCGGGAGAGCAGTTACTGCGGTTCCCAGAAAAGCAAAGAGTTTATTAAGAGGAGAGAAAAATGCCTAAAGTATCGATTATTGTACCCACCTACAATGTGGCGCAGTACCTTGACCAGTGCATGACCAGTCTGATTAACCAGACGTTAAAAGATATTGAGATGATCTGTATCAATGACGGATCCACCGATAATTCCCTGGAGATCCTGAAACGCTACGCGGCTTCGGATTCCAGAATCAAAATTATTGATAAGGAAAACGGCGGATACGGGATTGGTATGAATATCGGTCTGGATCACTGCACAGGAGAATATGTTGGGATTGTGGAGCCGGATGATTATGTGAAGCTGAATATGTATGAGGATCTCTACAATCTGGCGAAACAGCATGATGTGGACATTATTAAGGCAGACTTTTACCGTTTTGTCCATGATAAGAATGAGAAGCAGGTCGACATCTACAACGCCCTGTATGGAGATCAGGGGATCTATAACCGTGTGATTGATCCGGCGGAGGAGCCCATTGTATTCAAGTGCATTATGAATACCTGGAGCGGGATTTATAAGCGCAGCTTCCTGCTGGAGCACGGCATCCGCCATCACGAGACGCCGGGGGCATCATTTCAGGATAATGGCTTCTGGTTTAAGACTTTCTGCTACGCAAAGCGGATTTATTTTGTAAATAAGCCCTATTATATGAACCGCAGAGATAATCCGAATTCTTCCGTACACAATCCGGCAAAGGTTTACTGCATGAATGATGAGTATGCGTACATCCATGATTTCCTGGACGAGCACCCGGAGTTTAAAGAGCGCTATATCGGAATGTATTCTTTTAAGCGCTTCCACAACTACGTTGCATCCTACTATCGGATCGGAGATGAATTCAAAGAGGAGTACCTGGAACGGTTTCAGAAGGAATTTCAGGAGGCCATGGAGGCAGGAGAACTCCGGGAAGAGATCTTTACGGAGAGCGAGTGGGAGATGATCCAGATTCTGGTGCGGAACGCCGAGGCCTTCAAGTACGCGGAGCAGCTGCACCGCTGTAAAATCGAAAAGGGCAGGGAAATTTCCAGATTGAAAAAGGAACTGCGGGATGTGAAGACCTCTACGACCTTCAAAGTTGGGAAAGCAGTGATGTTTCTTCCCTGCCGGTTAAAAGAAATGCTGAAAAGTCAGTAAACTGCCATGGATAAAATTCTGACGGTGGTGGTACCCACCTACAATGTGGAAAAGTATATTGAGCAATGCCTGAATTCCTTTGTGGTGCCGGATATTCTGGTGGATCTGGAGGTCCTGATTGTCAATGACGGCTCCAGAGACCGTTCGGTGGAGCTGGCACAGAAGTTCGCAGACACGTATCCCGGAACGTTCCGGATGATCCATAAAGAAAACGGCGGACATGGTTCGACGATTAACCGGGGGATCCGGGAGGCATCCGGACGTTATTTTAAGGTGGTGGACGGAGACGACTGGGTGGACGGGGAAGCTTTCCGAAAACTGATTCGTTTCCTGAAAGAGACAGATTCTGATGCGGTGGTGACGAAATATTACTGGTTTCATCACCAGACCGGAAAAATGGAGCTGGAGTTTAAGGAACCCTTTCCAGGGGTATCCTATGGAAAAGAGTATTCTTTTTCTGAGATCAGCCAGCGGTTTTTTATGAAAATGCATGCTCTTACTCTGAAAACAGAGCTGCTGCGAGGGAAGATTCCGCCCATCGATGAGCAATGTTACTATGTGGATATGGAGTATGTGCTGTTTCCGGTGCCTTTTATCCGGACGATTACCTTTCTGGATGAGGTGGTTTATCTGTACCGGATCGGACTGCCCGGCCAGAGTATGAATATGAAACGGATGCAGAAGAACGCGGAGAATTACGATCGGGTTCTGAACCGCCTTCTGGCCTATTATCGGGAGCTTTCCGAAAATCAGGCTCCGGCGTATGTCCTGACTTATCTGGAAAATGCCCTGGGAGCCATGGCAGCCAGCCGTTTTAAAATTTACTTAAGCTTCCCCTATGGGAAGAAAACAAAAACAGAAATGATACAGTTTGACAAAATGCTGCTGAGGGATTATCCGAAGGTTTATCAGGCAGTGAATCACAAGGCGGTTCTGGCACTGCGCCGGAGCAGCTATTTTCTTTATCTGCCGGCCCATGCGGCATTCTGTATGCAGGAAAGGCTTAAAAAATGAGTATTTGGAAAGAAAGAATCCATGTATTTTTCCAGTATAAGGATCTTCTGTTTCAGCTGGTATCCCGGGATATCAAGCTGAAATACCGCAGAAGCTTTCTGGGATATGTCTGGAGTATTTTAAATCCGCTGTTAATTATGATTGTACTGACCCTGGTATTTTCCGCGATGTTCAGCCGGGATATTACCAATTATCCCATTTATCTGCTGACCGGGCGTACCATCTATTCCTTTTTTACGGATTCGACCAACGCCGGGATGCGTTCCATTCTGGGAAACAGTGCGCTGATCAAGAAATGCTATGTGCCGAAATACATTTTCACCCTGGCGAAGGTGACCAGTTCCATGGTAGATTTTGTGTTTTCCCTTGGAGCGCTATTGATTGTGATGATTTTCACCAGAACACCGTTTTCCGTTTATATTTTGTTTTTCCCGGTTCTGCTTCTGCAGCTGTTCCTGTTCTGCTGCGGTGTAGGATTTTTTCTGGCGCAGCTCAATGTGTTTTTCAGGGACGCACAGTACATTTATAATGCCCTGACTACGGCACTGATGTACGCGACGCCGCTGTTCTATCCCATTGAACAGCTGGACAATAATCCGTCTGTTCAGTATTTTATCACCCACTTTAATCCCCTCTACTATTATGTCAAGCAATTCCGGGATATTGTTTATACCAGATGTTTGCCGGATCCGGGGATGGTGGGGATCGGTTTTGCCATAGCCATCGGTGTTTTTATTGTTGGTCTGGCAATGTTTAAGAAAAATCAGGATCGTTTTATCCTTTATATTTGATGAGTCAGCAGCCATTTTTCGCGGAAAAATGAGCAGATTGCGAATGTTTTCGTCGATTTTGAGGTGCTGCGTCCCAGTGTGACGCGTTAAGCACCGACCGCAGCGAAGCGAAGACGGGCAGCACGGAGAAATCAACGGAAGGCTCATTTGTCAGGTAATTCATAGGATGATATTTTTGCGCGCAGCCGGGAAGTAATGGAACGGCGGTGCAGGAGGAGAGAATGAGCGAAAATTACATGATTGACGTGGATCACGTCACCATCCGGTTTAATCTTGCCACACAAAAGGTGGATAACCTGAAGGAATATTTTGTGCGTCTGGTGACAAAACAGCTGATGTTTCAGGAGTTTCTGGCTCTGCAGGATGTCAGTCTTAAGGTAAAAAAGGGAGAGGCCTGGGGCCTGATCGGTGTCAATGGTTCCGGGAAATCCACGCTACTGAAGGCCATCAGCGGCATTATGAAGCCATATAAAGGCACGATCCAGGTGAATGGAAACATTGCGCCTCTGATTGAGCTGGGAGCGGGCTTTGACCCGAATCTGACGGCCCGGGAGAACATTTTTCTGAATGGAGCGGTGCTTGGACATTCGAAAAAGGAAATGCAGGAGCATTTTGATGCCATTGTGGACTTTGCCGATATCCGAAAATTCCTGGATTCCCCGATTAAGAACTATTCCTCCGGTATGAAGGCCAGACTGGGCTTTTCTGTGGCGACCATGGTGAAGCCGGATATTCTGATTGTCGATGAAGTCCTTTCTGTGGGAGATTTCCGGTTCCGGCAGAAATGTCAGGAGCGCATGTCGGAAATGCTTTCCGGCGGCACGACGCTTTTATTTGTTTCCCATAACATTGATCAGGTGAAAACGCTGTGTACCCATGCCGTATGGCTGGATAAGGGACATGTGGTGATGAGCGGACAGGCCGACGAGGTCTGCGACGCGTATATGGCCATGGATGAAGTGAGCAGTAAGAAAAAGTAAGGAGTTTTTATGGATATCAAACGGATTTTGCTGCCGGAAAAAATTGAGACAGAAGAGACACTGTATTATCGGCGCACAGAAGGGGTTTCGGTGCTGGAAGACGGCACGCTGTGCTGTCCTTTGAATGGGGAGATTGATTTTCATACCTATTTTAACAGCTTTTCCACCGGAAAGTGGAAAAAGTATACGGTGCTGGAACAGATCCAGCTGGCAGTGCGGATTCAGGGGAATTTCTGTGTCTCTCTGCGTTATCACTGGCTGGAAAAGGGCGCCATGCGGACCAAAGTGCTGACGGAAGCGAATATTTCATCAGAAAAACCGGAACAATTTGTCTTTCATTTCGGAGATAACCGAAATAATGGTATGTTTTCTTTCGCCTGCCGCAGTATGCGGGATGGCAGCCGGTTCCTGGGAGGAAAGTATTTTGCCGAGAACCGGGTGCCGGTGAATCTGGATATCAATCTGGCGGCAGATATCTGTACTTACCGCAAGGAAGAGTATGTGGAGCGCAATCTTCGGGTCCTGAGGAAGGCCATTCTGGACAATCCGGATTCTCCTCTTTACCGTCATCTGTATGTGTTTATTTCCGACAACGCCAAAACATTGGATGCATCCCTGGCGGACGGAGAGTATGTCCGGATTTCTCCCAGCAGAAATGTGGGAGGCGTGGGCGGATTTACCCGGGGGATTCTTGAGGCGAAGGCCCTGCAGAAGGCGCGGGATATCAGCCATGTGCTTCTGATGGATGATGACGCGGTGATCGAGCCTGCCTGCCTGGAAACGAATTATCTGTTTTTGTCTCTTCTGAAGCCGGAATACCGGGATTATGTCATTGGCGGCGGAATCCTTCGTCTGGATCAGCCCTACATCCAGTATGAGTCCGGCGCTCAGTGGAATCGGGGGGATATTGTGGCCCTCCGTCATTTCCTGGATCTGCGGAAGCCGGAGAATCTGCTGATCAATGAACTGGAGAACGAGACTGCCGAGTATACCGGCTGGTGGTATACCTGCATTCCGCTGACGGCCATTGAAAACGACAATCTGCCTCTGCCCCTTTTTATCCACAGAGATGACATCGAATACGGATTGCGGATCGGCAGGAAGAAATTCATCTTCCTCAATGGAATCTGTGTCTGGCATGAAGCCTTTGAGAATAAAATGGCAGGACCTCTGGAGTATTACGACATCCGGAACCTGGCCATTGTCAATGCGATCCATTATCCCGATTACGGTGCGAAGGAGTTTAAGCGCCTGCTTCTGAAATGGGTCAGCGGAAACATTGCCCGTTATCGCTACAGATATGTGGATCTGAATCTCAGAGGTGTGGAGGATTTTCTGAAAGGAGCTGAATGGTTCCGTGCCCAGGAGCCGGAGGCCCTTCACAGGGAGCTGGCACAGCTGAATTATCAGACGAAGCCAAAGAGTGAGTATATCGGATATAAGGGCATTACGGAGGAAGACTATAACTGGGAGTCTCTGACGGCGGAAGATAATTTCCGACAGGTCAGCAAGCTGCGGAAATTCGCGCAGATTTTCAGCGTCAACGGTTATTTCCTTCCGGCAAAAAAGAAAAAAGCCATGGTAGTTCCGCCCTACAACAATGTTTATCAGACCTTCCGGGTAGAGGAAGTGGTGTTTACAGACGCAGCCGGAAACAGTGTCCTGACAAAACGCAGCATCAAGGAATTTTTTGCCTGTTACCGGAAGCTCTTTGCCGCTTTCCGGCTGATTGACCGGGAATATGAGAAGGCAAAGAAATCCTACCGGGATCATTATAAGGAACTGGTCAGCATGAGCTTCTGGCGTCAGTATCTGGAGCTTTGACGGATACCGCAGCTGACGGGGCAGTCTGTCAGCCGGGAACGGTCGGCTGCAGGCGGATTAGACGGAGGTTTTGCTGAGAAAGGAGCAGGCAGCATATGATGGAGAAGCAGCGGACTGCGGCGATTTTCGGACTCTGGTGGAGCAGTAATTACGGAAGCCAGATGACCTATTATTCTCTGAACCGTCTGGTGGAATCCTTCGGCTATTCTGTTTTTATGATTGACCGACCGGGTTTTTCACCGGATAATCCCCTTTTCCATACCCATGGAAGGCGGTTTGCCAGGGAGCATTATCGGATCAGTCCGTCCTGTGATTTTAAGGATCTGAAAAAGCTGAACGAAAAGGCGGATACCTTTCTGATGGGATCGGACCAGGTATGGAACTTTTCCATCTGCCGCCATTACCGGGGGGCGTTTTATCTGAATTTCGTCCAGGATGACAAAAAAAAGATCGCCTACGGGGCCTCCTTCGGTCATCCTGGTTTTTTTGCACCGGAGGAAGAAATCGAGAAAGCCCGGCGTTATCTGTCCCGCTTTGATGCCATTTCTGTTCGGGAGGAGGATGCGGTGGGCATTGTCAACCACACCTTCGGACTGAAGGCTGTCCGGGTTCTGGATCCGGTTTTTGCGGTGGATCCTGCGGAGTTTGAACCCATTCTGGCGGCAGCCAGAGTGCGGGAAGAAGAGCCCTATCTGGCAGCTTATATTCTGGATCCGGATGAGAAAAAGCGGGAGGCTCTCCGTTATCTGGCAGAAAAGCTGGGACTGAAGCTGGTGATTATGCTGGACGGTGAGCGGAATTTCGAAGAGAATAAGCAGAAAATGGCGCTGGACGGTGTTGTCGGGGATCTGCAGGTGGAGGAATGGCTTTCTTATATTAAAAATTGCCGGTATTTTGTCACGGATTCCTGTCATGGTGCCAGCTTTGCGATTCTGTTTCAGAAGAATTTTGTGTGTTTTGGAAATGAGGGAAGAGGGAATTCCCGGATGGATTCCCTGGCCCATGTTTTTGAACTTCCGGATCGCTTTCTTAAGGATCCGGAAATGGTAAAAAGGAAGAAGAGCCTTCTTAAGGCGCCGGATTATAAGAAAGTGTCCGGGATTCTGGAAAGAGAACGGGAAGTCTCCAGAAGCTGGCTTCGTGAGGCGCTGGAAATGCCGGTAAAGCCGGAGAAGGACAATCTTTATCAGGAACAGCCGCGGCCCGTCCATGATTTTCTGGCGGGAACGTACAAAAAATATATCCGGCCCGTTGCAGGAGAAGGGCTGGAGCATTTCATAAGAAAAGTATGGAGGTAGTGGAATGAAATACGATTATCTGGTGGTTGGCGCAGGATTATATGGGGCGGTTTTTGCCTATGAGGCCAAGAAGGCGGGGAAGACCTGTCTGGTGATCGATAAACGAAATCACATTGCGGGAAATATTTACTGTGAGAATGTGGAAGGGATCAATGTCCATAAATATGGCGCTCATATTTTCCACACCAGCAATAAAGAAGTGTGGGAATATATCAATCAGTTTGCGGAATTCAACAATTATGTGAATTCACCGGTTGCCATTTATAAGGATGAGCTTTATAATCTGCCATTTAATATGAACACCTTCAGCAAACTCTGGGGTGTGAAAACTCCGGCAGAGGCAAAGGCAAAGATTGATGAGCAGCGGGCAGCCCTGAATATCACCGAACCGAAAAATCTGGAGGAGCAGGCCCTTTCACTGGCGGGTACGGATGTTTATGAAAAGCTCATCAAGGGCTATACGGAAAAGCAGTGGGGGCGTCCCTGTACGGAGCTTCCGGCGTTTATTATCAAACGTCTGCCCTTCCGTTTCATGTATGACAACAACTATTTTAATGACCGTTTCCAGGGGATTCCCATGGGCGGCTACACAAAAATCGTGGAAAAAATGCTGGACGGCATCGAGGTTCGCCTGAATACGGATTATTTTGACTTTATTCAGGAAAATCCGGAGATCGCTCACAAGACCCTCTTTACCGGTATGATTGATGAGTTTTACCAGTATCGTCTGGGGACGCTCCAGTACAGGACTGTCCGGTTTGAGACAGAAAGGCTGGAGATGGAGAATTATCAGGGCAATGCGGTGGTCAATTATACAGACCGGGAGGTGCCTTATACCAGAATTATCGAGCATAAGCACTTTGAATTCGGCAAGCAGCCGGTGACCATTATTTCCAGAGAGTATTCTTCCGAGTGGAAGCCGGGGATTGAGCCCTATTATCCCATCAATGATGAGAAAAATAACGCGCTGTTTGCGAAATACCGGGAGCTGGCTGACCAGGAGACAAATGTGATCTTCGGCGGCCGTCTGGGCAATTATAAATATTATGATATGGACAAAGTAATCGAAGCCGCTCTGGAAATGGCACGGAAAGAGCTGAACTGAAACGAAATGAGGAATCAGGGATGACACAGGAAGGAAAGGATATCAGAAGCATAACGGAAGATCGCTGCTGCGGCTGTGCAGGCTGCGTAAATGCCTGTCCTGTGGGCGCTATAACCATGGAGGAGGGCGCGGAAGGGTTCTTATTTCCTGTTATCAATCCGGGAATCTGTATTCATTGCGGAAAATGCTATCGGGTCTGTCCGGTATCGGAGCAGGCGGAAAAGGAACCCTTTCCCCACAACCGGCAGCCGGAATGCTATGCAGCCGCATCCCGGGACGGGATCCGGATGCAGAGCTCTTCCGGGGGGATCTTTCAGGTAATTGCCCGTCGGATTCTGGCGGAAGGAGGCAGTGTCTATGGAGCTGCCTGGCAGGAAAATCTGACGGTGGGTCATATCTGTGTGAAAAGTTTGGAGGATCTGCCGAAGCTGTCCGGCTCCAAATATGTACAGAGTCGGATCGGAAAGATTTACCGGCAGATTCTGGAAGAACTGAATCAGGGAAAAAAGGTTCTGTTTTCCGGAACACCTTGCCAGAATGCCGGGCTTCGGCGTTTCCTTGGAAAGACCTGTGAGGGACTGGTTACTGTGGATATCGTCTGCCATGGGGTTCCCTCGGAACGGCTGTTTCAGACCTATCTGGAGCAGGTTCACGGCCGGGAGCAGGTGGAGGCAGTTTCTTTTCGAACCAAGGAATTCGGTCATACCTGTTCCAACGGGATTGTGACTCTGAAAAACGGGAAGAAAAAGGTGATTACTTCGGGAGAGGATCCCTATGAGAGAGGTTTTCACAAGTCCCTGTTTCTGCGGAGGTCCTGCTATGGCTGTCTGTATGCAGCGCCGCCCAGGGCAGCGGATTTTACCCTGGGGGATTTCTGGGGGCTGGAGAAATATAATCCATCCCTGAAGGATGAACGGGGGGTTTCCCTTGTGCTTTTAAACACGGAAAAGGCGGAAAAACTGTGGAGGGAGCTTTCCGGGGAGCTGGTTCTCTGTGAAAAAGTCCCGCTGGACGTGGCCCTGAAAAACAACCGTTTCCGTAAAACAATCCGCAGACAGGGCGCAAGAGAGCGGTTTTTCCGGCTGCTGCCGGTTCTGGGAATTGAAAAAGCAGTGACGGATACGATGGAAAACCATTATGATCTTCAGCTCGTCTATCACGGCCAGGACGACAGAGAAGCTCTGGAGCAGGAGCTGGAACAGGAAGCGAACCGCTTGGGCAGAACGGTCTGTCTGTCCGGTCATCCGGAGGCTTCCTGGGAGATGTCCGCAGAGGGCCTGGAGGAGATTCTGAAGGGCAGAAGGCCGGGAGAGCTTTCCGAAGAAGAGCGAAAGCAGCTGGAAAAACTGCTCTGCCGGGAGCCGGACTTCTGGGCGAAATCGAAAAAAGCAGCCAGGATGGCTGTCCACAGGGCTGCGCTGGAAGCCAGGGAGCATCTTTCATCGGAGATGAAGGAGCGGCTGAAATCTCTTCTGCGGGGAAAAAGCAGGTGACAGATATGGAAAAACATTATGATGTGGGAATTCTGGGTGTCTGGTTTGGCTGCAATTACGGCAGCATCGCCACCTACTATGCCCTGGAAAAGACAATCGAATCCTTCGGTCTGAAGGTACTGATGGTACACCGGCCCAGGCTGGAGGCAGATGACGGCCGGATGAAGGGCCGCCATTCCATCCGGTTTGCGGAGGAAAATTATGAGATCAGCAAATCCTACCATGTGTCGGAGATCGGAGAGCTGAACGAGCTCTGCGATGCCTTTGTACTGGGCAGTGATCAGCTCTGGAATTACGGTGTGACAAAGATTTTCGGTCACAGCTATTTTCTGGATTTTGCAGCGCCGGATAAGAAAAAAATCGCCTATGCCACCTCCTTTGGAGGAAGTCAGTTTCTGGCGCCTTGGTCCTTTACCAGAGAAGCGGCCCGGTGCATGCGGCGGATGGATGCCGTTTCTGTCCGGGAAGCGGACGGGGTGAAGCTCTGCCGGGATTTATTCGGAGTAAAAGCAGCTCATGTGCTGGATCCGGTGCTGATGAGTGATCCGGGGATTCTTTCTGAACTGGCGGAAAAGTCTGAACGGAGAGAGGACGCGCCTTATATCGCCACCTATATTCTGGATCCGACGCCGGAAAAGCGGGAAGCACTGCTCTACGTTTCCGAAAAGCTGGATAAAAAGCTTGTCAACATGCTGGACGGCTGGTACAATAAGTTCCCGGCCAACAAGAAGAAGCTGAATCTGGAGAATACCATCGAGAAGCTTCAGGTGGAAGAATGGCTCTGTTATTTTAAGTACAGTGATTTTGTCATTACGGATTCCTTCCACGGAACCTGTATGGCGATTCTGTTCCAGAAGCCTTTTATTGCCATCGGCAATCCGGGAAGGGGGACTTCCAGGTTTGAATCCCTGCTTGGATCCCTGAACCTGACCCATCGGTTTGTGGAGCGGCCGGAGAAGATTCCGGAAGACTCCTCTTTGCTGGAAGAACTGGACTATACCGAGGTGAATCGGATTCTGGAAAAGGAGCGGGAAACCTCCAGAAACTGGCTTCGGGAGGCTCTGTTCGGAGAAACCGGAAAAAATGATCCGCCGCTGTCCTGGAAGATTCAGGGAATGCTGGGGAGAATGAAATTCTGCGCTTCTTATTATCTGCGGGCAGCAGGACGAAAGGTCCTGGGAAAAATCCGGAAAGATTAACACAATCGCGCACGTGCATCGTGGTTTATGACTTTTGACCCTGGCATCATCATTATATTTGTTTATGAAAAAGTAGGATGGTAAAATGAAAGAAAATCGTTTATCACAGAAAAAAATGGATATTTTGATTCCGCTGACCCTGTATATACTCCTGCTGACGTATAAGCTCGTCGTGGTGATTCACCTGCGGAGTGAACCTCAGGTATCGGACGAATTTACTTACATTAAACTGGCCAGAATGCTTCTGACGGACGGGACCTATAACAGTGTCCAGTATCCCCTGCTTTATCCGCTGTATCTGATGCCGGCGTTTCTTTTCGGCGATCACTTTTATGTGGCGATGAAGGTTCTGGGAGCGATTTCCTCTGCGTTTGTACCGGTATGCACCTATGCGATTGCCCGCCTTTACCTGAATCCGGAAAAAAGTATGATTCCTGCGGCTTTCTCCGCAGTGATTCCCTTCCATTATGTGACAACAATGACGATTATGAGCGAAAATCTGTACTTTCCGCTGTTTCTGCTGGAGATTTACCTGGCATTGCGGCCCAGAAAGCGGGTGACACTCTGTGATATCGGCTACGGTGCACTGCTGGGAGCCATGTTTATGACCCGTCACATCACCTTTGTGACCATTCCGGTTTTTCTTTTCGTCTGGCTTTTGAGAGAGCTTGAGGAAAAAAGAAGCTGGAAATCCATTATCGGAAGAGGATTTCTGGTTGTCCTTTCCATGTGTGTGGTTTATGCGCCATGGGTATGGATGTGCAGAAGCTACGGACACGGCCTGAAGGAGATCGTGGGCTTTAAGATCGCCTCCAAGACTAATCCTGAGCAGCTGACCTTGAAGCGCCTGATCATGGTGGCAGGATTCTATATCTGTTATTTTTCCCTGATTCTGGCTCCGGTTCTCGGCCTGCTGTTCAAATCCATCCGGGCTCTGAATCTGAAAAAGCTGTTCTGCAGCTACAATCGGCTGTGGGTTATGGTCTGCGGACTGGCAGCGGCCTTTTTCGTGGCAGTGACCCGGCATTCCTGGAGGGCTTATTACAATTATCCGGATTTTGAAAAAATTAAAGGGCGTTACCTGATTTATTTTCCGATTCTCTTTGTGATTCTGGGCACAGTGGTGCTTTTCCGGGAAAAACCGAAGTTCCGGAAAAAATGGTTTAATATCCTGGTTACCTATCTGCTGCCGGTGGGAATGATCATCGGAGCTTATCTGATCGATATCGGCGAGGTGCTGATGCCCTTAAAGAGTACCTTTATCGGTTCCATTGAGTCCACGGACGGCCAGAAAATCAAATTAATCGGACCGGCCTTTGTGGTGGTTGTCTCTCTGTTCCTTCTTTATTATCAGTATCTGTATGATTTTGCCAGGGAGGAACGGAAAAAGCATCTGTCCCTGTTTTTCGCGGTGGGGCTTCTGCTGGTTGAAATCTGGGGAATGACGGATTATCTTTCCTATTTAATAGGAGTCAATGACAAACAGAATCAGACGAACAACCGCTATGCGGCGGAGCTGAGGGAGACCATTGAGGAGCTGGAGCTTCCGGAGGGGACCTACATTTATGCGGAAACTATGCCGGAGTTTAAGTACGTCAGCCGTTCTCTGATTTTCTATCAGGTGGATGAAGTGACGCTGGTTCAGAAGCGGGAGAGCATTCCGGGAAATGAGTACTATATGATCACCGATGACAAGGATGCCTTCGCGGATATCACGGAAGAAGTGGCGGAAGTATTCAATTGGAAGGAAAAAGAGTTCTATCTGCTGAAAGTACAGGATTGACTTTCAAAAGGTTCGATAGTAAAATATACGAGATACTGAAGAATGAAGAATAGCCATACGGGAGAAAAAAATGAAACTGATTATACAAATTCCATGCTATAACGAAGCAGAAACTCTGGAAATCGCCCTGAATGACCTGCCGAAGCATATTGACGGCATTGATGAGATTGAATACCTGATTATTAATGACGGCAGTAAGGATAACACCGTCGAGGTGGCCAGAAACTGGGGCGTCCATTACGTTGTTAATTTTAAAAAGAATAAGGGTCTCGCCAAAGGCTTTATGGCAGGTCTGGATGCCTGTCTGCGAAACGGCGCGGATATTATTGTCAATACCGATGCGGATAACCAGTACAATGGTGATGACATCGAAAAGCTGGTACGGCCCATTCTGGAGGGAAAAGCAGATATTGTCATCGGTGAGCGGCCCATCGACCAGACAGAGCACTTTTCACCGCTGAAGAAAAAACTTCAGCATTTTGGAAGCTGGACCGTGCGGGTTGCTTCCCATTCCGATATTCCCGATGCGCCCAGCGGATTCCGGGCTTACAGCCGGGACGCAGCCATGCGCATGAATGTGACCAATGAATATACCTATACCCTGGAGACCATTATTCAGGCAGGACGCAATAAAATCGCCATGGAGTCCGTGCCCATCCGCACGAATCCGGAGCTTCGGAAATCCAGACTGTTTTCCAGCATGTTTGGCTATGTCAAACGGTCTATGGTGACCATTATCCGTTCCTTCATGATGTACAAGCCCCTGCGGTTCTTCCTTGGAATCGGCGGTGTGATCGGCCTGCTGGGCGCCATTCTGGGCGTGCGTTTCCTGGTTTATCTGGCCATCGGACAGGGAGCGGGCCATGTGCAGTCTCTGATCCTTGCCAGCACCCTTCTGATGATGGGCTTTATGACCTGCATTATCGGCTGCCAGGCCGACATCATTGCTTCTACCCGAAAGATCCTGGAAGACGTTCAATATCACGTTCGGAAAATTGATTATGACCATGACCGGGAGAAAGCAAAGGAGAACGAATGAGAGACGTAGTTATCGCCATCACTGCTGCCAGCTATAGCGGAAACAAAGGGGCAGCAGCGATGCTTCAAAGTTCAATCAGACAATTACACGAAAGATATGGGGAGCGGCTCAATATCAATTTGATGTCCGTTTACCCCAGTGAGGACAAAAAGCAGATTCCATGGGACTTTATTAAGATTGTGTCCTGCAAACCGGAACAACTGCTTTTTGTTGCGTTTCCGCTGGCAATCCTCTACAAGCTTCTGGGGTGGTGTCCGCCCGTTAAGAAGCTTCTGCTGAAGAATAAGATTTTAAAGGCATACTCCCAGACCGATGCGGTTCTGGATGAAGCCGGCATTTCCTTTGTGGACAGCCGGGGGTTTGTGATGAATACCTATGCTTTTGTCTGCGCGGCGGTTCCCATGCTGATGGGTGTGCCGGTAATGAAGTATTCCCAGGCTATGGGAACCTTCCATTCCTTTACCAACCGTTTCCTGGCAAAATGGATTCTTCCGAAGATGAAGCTCATCTGTGCCAGAGGAAAAGGGACTCTGGAAAATCTGAAATCCATCGGAATCGAAAAAAATGTCAGGCTTTGCGCTGACGGCGCTTTTACCATGGCTGATGATCCCAAAGCCAATGCCATGGTGGACGAAGTATGCGCAAAAGACAGCTTCTACAATGACAATGTTGTGGGTCTGTCCATCAGCTCTGTGGTGGAGAAAAAATGCGCGAAGCTGAACATTGACTATAAAGGTATTATGATTGAATTCATCGAAAAGCTGAATCAGGCAGGCTATCCGGTGCTGATCATTGCCAACGGTGCCCGGATCAACAGCCAGAAGCCCAGAAACAATGACCTGCTGATCTGCGATGCCGTTTATGAAGGCGTGAAAAACAAAGAGATGGTCCGCTGGTACCATAAGGAGATGGATGCGGAGGAGATCCGGGCTTATCTCGGAAAATGCCGTTTCCTGGTGGCTTCCCGTTTTCATGCCATGGTGGGCGCTCTGGAACAGAAGGTTCCGGTGCTGCTGGTGGGCTGGAGCCACAAATACCAGGAGGTTCTGGATTTCTTTAAGCTGGGACAGTATGCCATCGATTTTTCGAACCTGACGGCGGAAGCTTTGAATCAGGAATTTGAAAAATTCGTGGCCAGCGAAGAGGAAATCCGGAAAAACATCGAAGAGAATTATGACGCTGTGATGGAAAGCTCCCGGAAGAACATTTTCTATGTCAGTCAGATCATCGATCAGATTGTCGGGGAGCCTCCCAAAAAGAAGAAAATCCTGAACTACAGGGATCCCGATAAATACATCGGTCCTCATCTGGCCTGCCGGAAAGGCTACGCTGCCGATGAGACCATTCGGGAAAATGCCGCCTCCGGCGGTATGATTACCGCCCTTTTGTGTCATCTCCTGCGCACCGGTCAGATCGATGGTGCCTGGGTCAGCCGCACAAAGGTGGAAGACGGAAAGCTTGGCTATGAAACCTTTATCGCCACCACCGAAGAAGAAATCCGGGATGCGTCCTCCAGTATCTATATGAACATGCCGCTTCTGAAGCATGTGGATATGGTGCGCCAGTTCCCGGGCAAAGTGGCGGTGGTTATGACGCCCTGCGTTTTAAAGGGGCTGGATGCCCTGATGAAAAAGGACAGGGTTCTCCGGGAAAAAATCGTCCTGAAGCTTGGCCTGTACTGCAGCGGCAACCACTCTGAAAAGGCAACGCTCCTTTCTCTGGAGCAGTCCGGTGTCACCCTGGAGAACGCAAAGCGCCTCTACTACCGCAGAGGTCACTGGAGAGGCCAGTCTGCCGTGGTTTACAACGACGGCACGGAGAAAACCTTCTCCTACACCAAGACCATCTGCGCATACAAGAATGCCTATTTCTTTGAAAAAGGCGGCTGTATGACCTGCCAGGATCACTATGCCTTTGCGGCGGACATCAGCTTTGGCGACATCTGGCTCTCTGAAATGAAGGGAAATCCCATCAAACATACCAGCTGCGTGATCCGAAACGCCAAGGCCCTTGCCATGTATCGCTCTGCCGTGGAAGCAGGAGCCATCGTGGACTCCCACATCAGCGACCGGGACATGGTGCGCAGCCAGAAGCGTGCGCTGGTCTTCAAATTTACCTGCGCCCCCGCCAAGCAGAAGTACCTGGCAAAGCAGGGTAAAAAAGCAGACCTGGTCGCGGACGACAAATGCAGGTGGAATCACAGGCTGGCCTTCTGGCTCGCCAGAAAGAACCAGGCCTATTCTGAGGAACATTATGACAGACTGCGGAAGGTTCCGTATATCCTCATTTATTATTATATGTGCTTTATCCGCGTTCTTTTAAGCTTTTAGGTGACAGAATATGAAAGAAAACAAGACAGAGAAGAAGACAGACAGCAGGGACAGGGAGCAGAATCAGGCAGGCATCCCGGCAGAAAAACAGGAGAGAAATCAGACAGATATCCTGGAAAGCCGGGAGAATGGGGATACTGCGGCAGAAACATCAGAAAAATCCAAAAAGAAAAAGAAACTCATGAAGTATGCCAAAAACCTGTTCCTGATTCTGGTGGTTGTCTTCCTGGCGCGCTATTTTTATAATAACTTTGATACCTACAAAAACCTGGAGGTAGACATCAACTGGGGAGTTTTTGCGGGGGCAGTCCTTTTTTACTTCCTCTACAAGATTACCCTGGCATCCCTGTGGCATTACATGACCTGGCTGAACAAGGCATCCATCGGCTATTTCCAGGCCATCACGGCCTACCTTTACTCAATTCTGGGAAAATACATTCCGGGCAAAGTTTTCATGCTTCTGGCCCGTGTGCCGGCATATGAAGAAAAAGGAGTTCCCATCCGGAAGGTGACGATCTGCTTCCTGCTGGAAAACGTCTGCACCCTCCTGGGAGCGGCATTTTTGTTCCTGATCTCCCTGCTGTTCTTCCCCAATGACATTCTGGCGGACTACAAATGGGCGACGGTGGTTCTGGTAATCCTGTTCTTTATCTGCATCAACCCGAAGATCATCAACTTCTTCCTGGGCTTTGTGGAGAAGATCACCAAAAAAGACGGTCTGGTGATTCCCATCACCTATGGCCAGATGATCAAGGTGGTGCTTCTCTTTATCTGTAACTGGATTATCGTGGGCATCGGCTTTTACATGCTGACCTGCTCCATTTATCCGATTCCCATGTCTGAGATGCTTTACGTGGCCGGTATCTTCGGCCTGTCCTGTATTATCGGAATTCTGGCGATCTTCGCGCCCTCCGGACTCGGTGTCCGGGAAGGCATCCTGGTACTGGGCCTGACCCTGGTGATGCCGGAAGAGTATGCGGTGATCATTTCCATCGTTTCCAGGCTGTGGATGACCGTGTCCGAACTGGCGCTGATCGGAATTGCCTTTGTGGTGAATAAGACGGTGATGAAGAAGAGGAAGAACTGATATGGGATATACCGAGGAAAAAGTCAAAGTTTCGATCATTATTCCGGTTTATAACTGTGAAGCCTACGTGTCTGCGACACTGGAAAGTGTCCTGTCGCAGACCTTAAAGGAGATCGAAATTTTATGCATAAATGACGGTTCTACGGATAGGTCGAAGGAAATACTGGAAAAATATAAACAGATGGATTCCAGAATACAGATTCTGGAGCAGGAAAATGCAGGGCAGTCAGCTGCAAGAAACAAGGGGATGCGAGTGGCCAGGGGGGAATATCTTTATTTCCTGGACAGCGATGATCTGATTACTGAGGATGCAATGGAATGCCTTTATTCCTTTGCTCATGAGAATGATTTAGATGTGGTTTATTTTAACGGAACCTCCTTTTATGATTCAGAAAAACTGGAAGAGGCTTATCCCCAGTATCAGACATATTATATTCATAAGGGGCCTTATGATGAAATTATGACTGGGCCGGATCTCTATGCCATAATGGCAGGGAGAAACGATTTCAAGCCGACGCCCATTCAGCAGATGATTCGGAGAGAGCACCTTCTGGAAAAAGAGATTTTTTTCCCGGAAGGCATCATTCATGAAGATAATTTCTTTGCATTTTCTGTATTGATTCAGGCAGGACGTGCTGCGTGTCTGGAAAAATCTTTGTTCCGGCGTCGGGTGCGGGAAAACTCCACAATGACCAAGAAAAAAGGCAGCAGAAATTTTATTGGTCTCTATGTCTGCGCCTGCCGGATCCTGCAGCTGCTGACGGAATTAGAACTGCCGGAGAATACTCTGTCTGCTGCAGCCGGTTACGTTCTTGCGCATTTTCATAATCTCGAGACGATGTATGATACAATTTTCTCAGAGGAGGAAAAAAGAAAGGTTCAGCAGGATTCGAGGACTGCCGGGATTCCCTATAAAGATCTGATAAAAATTTTTACACTTGCCAGAAAGGAAGGAATTCTTCAGGAAGAGTGTAATGAAGAAAGAAACAGAACAAAAGAACTGAAAACACAGAACGATCTTTTGAAGGAAAGTTTAGACAGAGAAAGTCAGAAAACAGAACAGACTCTTTGTGTGGTATCTCGTCTGGAGAAGGAAAAAAAAGACTTTGAAAAAAAGCTGGAAGAAACCCTGCAGGAAAAAGAAAAATGTCTTGATACGGTTGCACGTCAGGAGAAAGAAAAAAGTTTTCTGGAGCGTGAACGGGATATACAGGAAAGGGAACTTTGGAGCCTTCAGGATACACAGAGAAAGTTGGAAAAGCAGATTCGGTTTCTTCAGGAGAAGGCGAAGGAGCAGGAAGAACAGATCTGTTTTCAGCAGAATCAAGAGAAAAACCAGGGAGAACAAATCCAGCTTCTGAGGGAAAATGAAAAGAACCAGGAAGAGCAGATTGTGTCCCTGAAGGATCGGGAGAAAAAACTGGAAGGTCGGATTCAGTTTCTGGAGTGTGACCAGGAAGACAAAGCCAGGCAAATTTCGGAATATGAACGTCAGCTGATCAGGGAACGAAAAGTGAGAAAAGGGAAAGAAAAAGTCATTGAAGACATGCAAAATTCTGTTTCTTTTAAAATTGGCCGTTTTGTGACTTTTCTGCCAAGAAAATTGCGGGAGATCTTAGCAAGAAGGAGAGAAAAATAACATGGAAAATCAGGAAATAAAAATATCGGTTATTATTCCCATTTATAATATGGAAAAATATGTAGGTGAATGCCTGGATACGGTGATCTCCCAGAACCTGAAAGAAATTGAGATTATGTGCATTAATGATGGTTCGACTGATCATTCGGAAGAAATTGTAAAAGAATATATGAAAAAGGATGACCGAATCCGTCTGATTTCCCAGGAAAACCAGGGTGTGGCAAAATCCAGAAACAGAGGCCTGCGGGAGGCAAAGGGGAATTATGTCGCATTCATGGATCCGGATGACTGGTATCCGGATCGGGATGTCCTTCGTATTCTGTATGATAAAGTACTGGAATCAGGAGCAATGATCTGTGGAGGTTCTTTCAGTGAACAGGTAGGGGATCGGCTTGTTACGGAATTTACCGGAGCAAAAAAGAAATATGCCTTTCAAAAAGATGAAATTATCAAATATTCGGATTATCAGTTTGATTACGGCTATCACCGTTTTATTTATAATCTGGAGTTTTTAAAAGAAAACAATATATTCTTTCCGCCGTATATTCGCTTTCAGGATCCGCCCTTTTTTGTGAAGGCCATGATTACAGCCGGGCAGTTTTATGCGATTCGCAGGATCACCTATCGGTATCGTGTGGGAACCCAGACGATTGTCTGGACAAACCAGAAGCTCATTGATCTGTTAAGAGGACTTCGGGATGTGCTTCGGCTCTCCGGAAGTCATCAGCTGAAAGAACTCCATTGCCTGACACTACGGCGATTTGGAAAGAATTATCTGGATCGCTATGCGAAAGCACTGGCTGAGGCTCCGTTTGAATTCCTTGATGCACTGAAAGAATTTGAGGAGGAGATTGATCCCAGGCTGATTGAAGATGATTCGGAGCTGGTGTCGTACTCAAAGGTACTTTATCAGATTCTGCAAAGAAGTTTTTTGCTTTGCTCGGAAAATGAACGAAATGAGGATTTGCTCAGACAGATTCATGAATTAAAAAGAGAGAACAGAATGCTGAAGGCATCCATGTTTGAGGAACCGGATGCTGAGGAGGCAGGACCGAAGGTTTCTGTTATTATTCCTGTCTATAATGTAGAAAAATATATTGAGGAGTGTCTGGAATCTGTCAGAAATCAGTCCTTAAAGCAGATTGAAATCATTCTTGTGAATGATGGGACAAAAGATGATTCAATGGAGGTTGTCAGCAGACAGATCCGGGAGGACGCCCGCATTAAAGTTGTCAATAAAGAAAATGGCGGGTTATCCTCTGCAAGAAATGCCGGACTGCGGGAGGCAGCAGGCGAGTATGTTTTATTTTTAGACAGTGATGATCTTCTTCGCTGGGATGCTCTGCAGGTTCTATACTGGAAAGCGAAACGGGAGCAGCTGGATGATCTTTTCTATAATGCAGAATCTTTTTATGACGAGGACGGCAGCCAGAATAGCCACCAAAACTATGCCGATTACTATAAACGAAAAGGATCCTACGATGGTGTGTGGAGCGGGCAGCAGATGTTTATTACTTTTCTGGAAAATCAGGATTTTAAGCCATCTGCCTGTCTTCAGCTGCTGAAACGCAGTTTTCTGGAAGATAACAGGATCACGTTTTATGAAGGAATCCTTCATGAAGACAATTTGTTTACGCTTCAGTGTCTATTAAATGCAGAGCGGGCGGCATATCTGGATATGGCGTTTTATCTGCGGCGTGTACACCAGGATTCTATCATGACAACTCAAAAAGGAATCCGGAATTCTTTTGGATATTTTATTGGAATATGGGGAATGATTGCCTCGGTGAAAGACTATACGGGAGAATTTGCACCGGGATATCTGGATGCTTTGAGTGATCAGCTGCTTGTTATGTGTAATGTGGCTTCCGGTTTCATTAAAGGAATGTCAGAGGGAGAAGTGGAAGATTTTTCCAGACGGCTTCCGGCAGGAGAACGCTATGCATATAAGCTTCTGGTCGGCAATGTGGCTCTGCTGAAACAGCAGATTGATGATGACAGAAAAGCGGCCCGGGAACGGAAAAAGATTGTAGACAATCTTGTGCAGACGGTCAACCGGAAAAAAACAGAAGCAAATGAGCTGAAGAAAGAGAAAAATAGTCTGGAAGAAGATCTGGAAACGTTGGAGACGAAAACGAAGCAGCTGGAAGCAGAGCGGGACAAACTGATAAAAGAATTTAAAAAAGAAAAAGAGAATCTGACCAGACAGAACAGAGCACTGAAAAAGCAGATAGCGGATTATCAGACGAGTTTTTCTTATCGTGTTGGAAA
>JAXEJQ010000031.1:0-13240 GCA_034101475.1 Candidatus Limivivens sp. | reverse complement strand
TAAAGGGTAAAACTGTTTCAGTTAAGGTAAAGACTTATAATGATACTAAGTATAAGGCTTACAGCTACGACTCAAAGGCTAAGAAGGCAAAGATTTGATAGGTGTACACTGATAACAATTACAAAAACCAAACAGAATAATGAAACTACATGCCCTGAGCTCAGTTGCTCAGGGCTACTTTTACATTCAGAAGGGGAGCAAAACCTACTAGTAGAACATAAAATAAATATCTATACCAATTAATCCCATTGTGTTATACGTAAGCGATGAATAGGTTCTTTCCAGATATAGTTGAATTTAATGTGAAAAAGAGATATGATGTTTTGGGGTGATATATATGGAACAAAAAATCTTGAAATTGCTAGATAACGATTTAGAATGTACTCGATTTCAAATAAAGAAAGATATGCTTATTTTTGAAGTACATTCTACAAAAGAGAAAATTCCCTGTCCATATTGTGGGAAACTATCATCAAAGGTACATTCGGTGTATCAACGTGAAATTCAGGATATACCTATTCAGGATAAACAGACGATACTTTTATTGGATACCAGAAAAATGTTTTGTAATAATCCGGATTGTTCTCATAAAACCTTCTCTGAAAGATTTGGCTTTGTTTCGCCCAAAGGAAGGAAAACAGATCGGCTTATTGATAAGATATTGATGACATCTGCAAAGTTAAGCTCTGTTAGTGCGTCAACATTATTAAAATCAGGAGCTATTAAAGTCTCTAAAAGCAGCATTTGTGATCTGCTTAAAAAAAATGCCTGAAATTGTGGATAAGTCCAGTATTACAAAAGTTTGTGTGGATGACTTTGCCTTTCGCAAAAGATATACTTATGGGACCGTAATGGTTGATTTAGAAACTCATAGGATTGTTGATTTGCTTGATTCGAGAGAAACAGGAAAAGTGGAAGAATGGTTGAAATCTTATCCAAATCTGCAAGTTATTTCACGTGATGGTGCACAGACATATGCTTCAGCGGCAAAAAATTCGCATCCGGAAGCATTGCAGATTAGTGATCGATTTCATCTGCTTAAAAATCTATCCGAAGTGATTGAAAAGTATATGTACCGTTTATTTCCATCCCGCTTAACAATTCCTGCCACTGTGCAAAATCCAGAAATGCAGGCACTTTATAATACAAGGAACCGGGCAGAAAGAATCTGTTTTGCCCGGAAAAAGCGCAAGGAGGGATATACGGTGAATGATATAGCCCTTCTGTTACATTCATCGGCCACTACAATCTCAAGATACCTTGCAATTCCGGAAGATAAAATACCTGAAGTAAGAGAAAATGTCCGTGAAAGACAGCACCTTCAGCAAATGGAGAAAAGGCAGGCAGCAATTGATGAAGTACGAAAACTGTATTCCGAAGGACATTCTATTAATGAAATAACCCGAATAACAGGTCATGTTGCCAAAACAGTGAAAAACTATTTGAAAAAGGATTGCCCTTTAAGTGGTGGCCGCTACGATCATAGACTGCCTGGAAAATTGGCTCCCTATGAACAGGATGTCATTGAAATGCGTGCTAAAGGAATCACATACACGAAAATCCATGAGTTTATATCACAAAAGGGATATTCCGGTACTGTGGCATCCCTGCGAGTTTTTATGCAGAAAGAACGTACACACCAGAAAAGTATCTCCCAGAAAGAAGAGGGAGTTGAATATATACCCAGAAAAACAATGTGCCAGCTTATTTATCATAAACTGGAAAATGTAAAGGGGATTACATCAGATCAATACGATGCCGTTATAAAAAAATATCCCACTTTAGGACAACTTTATTCGTTACTAAAAGAATTTCACCGAATTGTATTTTCTCGGAAAAGCGATGAATTAGATTCATGGATAGAGACAGCTGCTAAATTAAACGTAGATGAATTGGATAGTTATTTAAGTGGCCTTAGAAACGATATCGAGGCTGTGAAAAATGCAATTAGTTATAAGTATAATAATGGTTTAGCCGAAGGAAGCGTAAACAAAATCAAACTTACCAAACGAATCATGTATGGAAGAAATAGCTTCATGTTATTAAAAGCTAAAATACTTTTAAACGAATATTATTATCAAATCAACTAAGTTTGGAAAGAACCGAAGCAACGATTACTGTCCGCCCGTAGCGATTTCCCACGTTGTTCTGAATAATCAGCACTGGACGGCAGCCAGCCTGCTCAGAACCTACAACAGGATTAAGATTTGCGTAATAAATATCACCCCGCAAATACTTCCGCATCGTAAACCTCCTTTCCCAAAAACTTCTCTATGTAAAAACAGCTGCACCAGAAAACTCTACCAAAATAGAAATTGAACTGATCCAGCTGTTTTTGTTTTACATTTTATCGTTCCGCCACTTTTGCCACGCCCCCTGACGGCAGGGATATTGCCGGTCGCCCCTGGCAGGGCTGTCATAGCTCCGCAGCGCCGTCTTTGCTCGAACGCCGCAGGGCTCCCCCTCTAGTCTGTGGGAGGTCGTGAGAAAGTATCATTATTCCTCCGTGCTGTCATCGCGCCTGATCTGCCACAATCAGGTCTAAAACTTCCGTCCATCGCTCCTGCAGTCTGCATCCCTCACCTCCTTCAGACTGCCCTCTTCGCGCCGGGTTCTACATCGCTATCACACGGATTTCTGTACCTGCAATACCGTGTATTCTGTTTTCAATGTGCGCGTATGGCAACCCGGCAGGACTTCTGTCCGGCTGCTGTGAAAGTGCAAAAAGTCCTTCACTATGTAGGCATTGAAAACTTAGTTTTTCTGCCCCTTTAACAAAACTTTTTTGATCCTGTTTAATCGTTTTGTCACGGCGTTCTGCGTGCATCCCCACAATCGGGCAATATCCACCTGTCGGTATCCATCTACTACCATCAACGTGAGCAGCTCCAGGTCTTTCCCTCCCAACCGGCACAGCTGCTGGTACAATTTTTCATCTTTGATTTCCTGCAGCCACGCATACCGGTCTGAAAATTCCTGCTGTTCAAAATCTGCTGACAGCTCCTGGAATTTGCGGAAAAGAACCGTCCTTCCATCGTCCATCCCCTCATCTGGCAGCGCCTGATTATGGGTCTCATAGGTGCGCCTGTTGCGAAACCACTCCCAGTCAAATTCCTTCATCCGGGCAATGTCCGCCTCTTCCATTCCTGCGGCAGCATACTCCTTCTGCAGCTGCTCCCATTCTTTATCAAATCTGCGCTTTTCGCGCCCATAATTAAATCCCATCATATCCTCCGTATCAATTCATCAAACTTCGAGTGAATTAATACGAAGGCGGCGAACGGCACCGAGGCCGTCTGCCTGATCTATCAGCTACTATGTATTGGAGTACATGCTTAAAGGCATACCTCTCCCGTATCAAACATTGAAATTCATATTCAATACGTCAGTTTCTGCCGTTAAGATAGTTTCCACTTCCCATTTCCTTTCCTTAGAATTGTGTATTGTAATACATGTATTCACTGTATTTCAGAGAATAAAAATTCAAGAGAGTGTATTGTAGAATATATTTGAGGTGAAATGGAATGAAGTATTATGTGCAGGCAGTGGGAGATGCCTTTAAAAAAGCCCGGTCCGAGCAGAGCCTCACACTGGAGGCCGTAGCCGAAAAAAGTGGTGTTGATGTGCGTACAGTAATCAATATTGAACAGTACCGTGGAAATCCGAAGCTCGAAAAGCTTTATCCTCTGGTACGTACCCTCCGGATAGATGCCAGGGAAATCTTCAATCCTGAGATGCAGCGGGAAAGCCCGTCCATCCGGCAGCTCCGTTTTCTGATCGAGGAGTACAGTGAGCAGGAGGCAACGACCTTAATCCCGGTTATCGAATCAGTCTTGAACGCTTTGCGTTCTAACAGCTCCACAAAGATCAAGTAACTCGTCTACATAGAGAGAGCCTGAATCCTATTCCTTGATAGAAACAGGAAGCAGGCTCTCAGGCTCTCTTATTCTATTGCTTTATTTTATTTACTCAATACCATTTTCAACTGTACCACGTCAATACGGATTTCCTTTTTACATTTCGGACAATACAAAGGAAATTTCACAAGGACGGTATCCTCATACACCTTCGTTCGCGTTTTACCACCACATACCGGACAGCGTACCCACAAAGAATTCCTTTCATTTTTCTTCATTACAAATATACCTCCACTTATAGCATAGCTCTGCATAAAATGTCTGGCTTCTGCAGTTTTCCTCTTTTCTGCCATTATAAACTACCAAGTTATGAACCCATGCACAACACCTCTATTTATCTGGGATTAGCATTATTGAACAGCCAGTTTCATGAATTCAGGTTCTTTTTTGAGTACTTCTATTTTTCTTTCAAACAGCATACGATTTCTCCTCGCCATACCTTTTTTCCAGTATGTCCACTTCTGCCGGCTTCCTCAATACATGTCCAAGACTTTCACATCCTTTTCCACCACATAGCCACTGCCGCCAATCTCTTTCACATCTTCCACCATGCTCACCAGAAGGATCGGTTTTTCTGTTTCCGAGTCTGCCGTAAACACCGCAAACCAGCCAAGCTCTGTACCATTTGCATCATCCTGCGCCGCCTTGATCTCTGCCGTTCCCGTTTTTCCGATCAAGTGCCTGCCTTCCCGATGCGCTCCATACCCAGTTCCCTCCGGGTGATTGATGACCATATCCATACCCTTCTTCACTTCCTCTATAATCTGTTCGGGAAATGCCCGGGAAAGCCACACCTCCGCTTGCGCTTCCTCCTGATACAAGAGCCGGGGCTGCAACACGTCCCCTCGATTGCAGAACATCGTATATAGAGCCGCCAGGTGCAATGGGTTCATCAGAATCTCTCCTTGCCCATATCCGCTGTCTGCAAGCTGGATTTCTGAATCTATGGTTTCCGTATTGGAATACTGCGAAACAGACATCACAATCTCAAAAGGGATTTTTTTCCCCAACCCAAGCTCCTTTAACCCATGGACAAGCTCTTCGGTGCCTATTCGCAGCGCCGCTTTCGCAAAATAGATATTGTCAGAATACATCATTGCATTTTCCAGGATGACCGGTTCATACGCATGAAGTGTTGTCACAAAATATTCTCCCCAAGTACGATCCTTCTGCCAACGCTGTCCTTCGTTACCATAATCCGCCGTCGGATCAATCGCCGCTGTCCGCAGTCCGATAGAGGCAATCACTGGTTTAAACGTTGAGCCAGGGCACCAGACTTGCCGAAACCTATTATACAGAGGCATCTTCTCGTCTTCATTCAACACATTCCACTGCTCCTCTGACATTCCCAGGACAAACAGGTTGCTATCATAAGAAGGTGTACTGACCAGTGCCAACACCTCTCCGGTGCAGGGATTCATGGCAACAGAGCAACCCTTATCATCTTTAAACTGCTCGTAGAGAGACTCCTGCAGCACGGCATCTATCGTAAGCCGAATGTCCTGTCCGTCTCTCACCGGGCGGTAAGCCAATATCGCTTTTTTCCTGCCGTTTTCATCAGCAATATAGACCTCACTTCCGTCCGTTCCCTTCAGCTTTTTCTCATAGAGGCCCTCTATCCCGCTTCTTCCAATTACACTGTCGGCACGATACCCCTCCCCGGCGTGCTCTTTCAGATCCTCTGCCGTCACGCTCTGCACATAGCCGATCAAATGGGCAGCCGCCTCTTTATAGGGATATTCCCGAACCTCCACATCCTGAAACATAACGCCCGGGATTTCCAAAATTTCCTTCTGCCTGTTAAACTCTTCCACAAGTCCGCTGTCCGGATTTTCTGCAAGCAGCTTCAGCTCCTCTATCTTCGGAATTGTCACAATCGGTACAAACGAGTCCTCTTTTACCCAAGATACTGACAGCTTGCCCTCTATCGTTTCTTTGCTGATATCCAGCAGCACAGCCAGTTTCTCTACAGTCTGCTCATCCATGCGCATCGGCACAAGCCCTACCGATGTGGCTATCCCCTGCCTTGCCATGACATGCTCTTCCCTGTCTAAAATTCTACCCCGCACCGCCTTTACCGTAGAGACCCTAACCTTATCTGCTGCCTCCAGCTCTGGGAAAATAAGGCTGTCATCCCAGATCAGCCTGTATCCGTCCCTGTCTTTTTCAAAATATGCCGTATTTGAAAACGAAATCGTTCCTGCGACAGTAGAAAAACTGCTTGTGTAAAGAACCGCATTCTCTTCCTCCTGAACCTCTTTCACATGAATCTGCATATCTTGAATCTCTATTCCTTCATAAATATTTGCATTCCGGCTGATGAAATCTTCCTTCTCGATATTTCCTGAAACTTCCTGGGCTATCATCCGGTACATCTTTTCATAATCCTTCTCTTTGATGCAACTCATATATTCTTTCAAGACCTTACCCGGATTTTCTCTGACGAAATCAGTGCGAAACTGATGTCTGACAGCTGCAAATCCTGCTCCCAGAAAAAGCATGATACCGATGCCAACAATTCCTGTTTTCATCACATTTCCTTTTCTCTGTATCTGATACTTCCTTTTTTTCATGAACCAGTTTCTCCTCCTTTCAACGAATCCTTCCATCTTTCCATGCTTCTTTAATCTTACATTTGTAATATATAATTACAATATTTTTTGTACTTTGTCAATCTGTATATTGACGTTCTCTCTCATTCTCTATATAATAATGTCAGGTTTAATTATTACAAAGGTAATAGTAAAGGAGTATTCTATGGAAAAATTACCCCAGATTTCAGAGGCCGAATACGAAATTATGAAAATTATCTGGGCGGATTATCCCATCAGCACAAATGATGTGTGCGAAAAGGCCAACCTGACCCATAGCTGGAACCAGAAGACCATCCATACCCTGCTGACCAGACTGAATGCGAAAAAAGTCATTTCCTATGATCAAAGAGGCAGGATGTACTACTACTATCCGCTGATTTCACAAAAAAAATATCTGGAGCAGGAAAATCGGCTCTTCCTAAACCGTTTTTACAACGGAGAGATGGCCCCTATGCTTTCCTCTCTGCTATCAGATTCCGAAATTCCGGACTCGGAATTGCAGAATCTGTACGACATGATTCAGACCAAATTGAAAAGCGGTGATAAACAATGATATTTCCCATAAAATTTTTTATCTGCAATGTATTCCTGACAATTCTCCTTTTCATCCTTCTGTCTGTCAGACATTTGATGAAAAGGCAGCTTACGCCCCATGCCCGGTATGGCTTATGGTATGTATTTTCTGCAGCCCTGCTGCTCCCCTTTCTGCCATTTCAAAACTTTTCCCGGGAACTATTTTACCTACTGGCATCAAAAATTTCCCACCCTGCTTTTTCCAGGCAGATTTCTGCGGCGGCAGCCGAAAACACCGCTCCTGCCGGAACAGCCAACCTGTGGCTTCAGGACTTTTCCACGGCTATGAACACTGCCCCAAATCCATGGATCTCACGTTTTTTGTGGGGGATCTGGATTGCCGGAGGCTGTGTAGCGGCGCTATACCTTGTCCGCAATATCTTTCGCATCTGCCTTCTGCGGAAGCATGCGTTTCCGGTTACGAAACAGACTGAACCAGAATTGTATCAGCACTATGTCAGCTGCCTGAGAAAGCTGCACATTCACCGGAGCATCGCCCTGTACGCATCCTGCCAGCTTTCCAGCCCTGTTTCCTACGGACTCCTGCGGCCCAGGATCATCATTCCCAGAGATTTGGATATTCTGATGACAGAGAAAGAAATCCAGTATATTTTTCTTCATGAACTGCAGCATTACAGGCACAGAGATGCTCTCTTAAATAACTTGTCATGCCTCCTGCAGATCCTTTACTGGTTCAATCCGCTGATCTGGTACGGCTTCCGGCAGATGCAAAAAGACCGTGAGCTTGCCTGTGACAGCGCCGTTATGGAAGTCATTGGGCAGGAAAATTACGCGGACTATGGATTTACTCTGATCCGCTATGCAAAAGCTATGAAAAACGGTATGTTTCTTTCGCCCCTTTCCAGTCTGGGTGGCACAAAAAAACTTATACATGAACGGATTACGGCTATCGCCAATTATCAGAGGGCTTCTGCGAAACAAAAAATCAGAAGCGGATTTTTTCTCCTGCTGTCTGTCTCCATCGTGCTATGCACAAGCCCCCTATTTATGGTTCAGGCATCTTCTTCCACCTATCGCCTGACAGGAAGAAACCATGAGCCGCTTGACGTATCTACCTACTTCGAAGACCGAAACGGAACCTTCGTTTTGTATGATATCACTGCTGACCGCTACCAGATTTATAATCAGGAAATGAGCGAACAGCGTGTATCCCCAGACTCCACCTACAAAATCTACTGTGCTCTGGCTGCCCTGGAGGAAAATCTGATTTCTCCCTCTTCCATTCAGCGTTGGGACGGCACACCGCAGATATACGATGCGTGGAATCGGGATCAGACGCTCACCTCTGCCATGCAGAATTCCGTGAACTGGTACTTTCGAAATCTGGATCGCCAGATGGGGCTTTCTGCCCTCTCATCCTATTTCCGGAAGTTTTCCTATGGAAACTGTGACCTGACAGGCGGCATCGAAAACTACTGGGCAGAATCCTCCCTGAAGATTTCCCCCATCGAGCAGGTGAACGTTTTGGCGGATTTATGGCAGAACAAATGGAATCTGAATCCTCAGAATATACAGGCTGTGAAAGATTCTCTGTTCTTATCTGAGCTTTCCATCGGAACGCTTTACGGAAAGACAGGCACCGGAAATGTCGATGGTCAAAACTGCAACGGATGGTTTATCGGATTTCTGGAAAACGACAGCAAGATCTACTGCTTTGCCACAAATTTGAGGGATGAAGGAACTGCTGACGGCAGTTCGGCGGCACAGATTACCATTGATATTCTGAACAATATTCTATAAACCAGAAACTCATTCTGCCGTCCCCATATGAAAATACGCCTCAAAGATATCCCGTGCGCAGGATACCGCAGGAGCTGACTTGTATCCATTTACGATTCGCACTGCAACCGAAATTTCTGGCTCATCAGCCGGGGCATATCCGATAAACAAACCGTGATCCGGTCTTGTTTCCATCTCCTGAGCCGTTCCGGACTTTCCGGCTACCGGTATCGGGAAACCCTCAAAAATTCCGGTATTCTGCGCATACCATTTCATTCCCGTATGTACGTTCTCCCACGCTTCCTCCGAAATCCCCATCACACTCTCCATCTCCGGTGTTTTCTCTGTATCCCCGATGCGTTCCACCAGCGACAGCTTATAGCACTGCCCTTCATTTGCCAGGGTATTCGCATACCGCCCAAGCTGAACCGTTGAAAAATTATTGGTTCCCTGACCGATAGCCGACGGGATCGCATACTGATCTGTAATATGAGGTTCGCTCTCCACCAGCTCGATTCCGCTTTTTTCATCTAAATGAAACAGCTCAGCGTACTTCCTCAGATAAGAAAGCGCCTGTTCATCTGAAAATTCTTCTTTTCCCATCATACCCAGGCGGTACGAAACCTCACACAGATAATCGTTGCAGGAATGCTGCAGCGCTCCTGCCGTTGTCATCACCTCTCCATGTCCGGCATGGTTCCAACATTTAACAGGAGGAAACACCTTATCAAATACACCGTCACAAAATACGCTTGTCTGAAAATCAATAACTCCTTCCTGGATTCCGGCTATAATCGTAACCGGTTTTAGCGTAGAGCCCGGCGCAGAGAGCTGCTGCGTGGCACGGTTATATAATGGAAGTGAGCCATTCTGGCAGATTTTGCTGTAGTATTCTACATCCATGTCATTCGCAAGGCGGTTATTATCATAGCTCGGATAACTGACACATGCCAGTACCTTTCCTGTCTTCGTATCTGTTACGACGGCTGAGCCTGAGCAAGGATCTAAAGCCAGATCCGACGGTGTGATCTCAAGCTTTTGGATTTTCCGCAGAATCAGCTCATAGGCGGAAAACTCTCCTCTGATCCACAAAGCATAGTCTCCATCCTCTTTATCCAGAATTCTCTGCTCATACAAAAGCATCAGAAGCTCATCTGGCGATATCATATCATCCAACACCATATACTTATAAACCAGTCTTTCAAATCCGCTTCTGCCCTTCAACTGCTCCAGACCACAGGATATCACATACTCCAGTGCCTCCTTTTGGGTAAAATATGTTTCCTTTTCCCCAAGCATTTTGGGATTCAGCCATTCCTGCACAAGAATTTCCCTAAGATATTCCTTTAAGGTGAACTGCCCATTCTCCCATTTTTCATAGGCGGATACTGCTTCTTCTGCATATTCTTCTGCGACAAGCTCTGTATTCTGTATAAAAAATTTCTCGTATTCCTTCTGTTCTTCGGGATTCGCATAGTTCTGACCAGCCGCTCCCGTTAAAGCAGCTTTCATTCCTTCTCGTATCTCTTCCTCCCGCCTGAGAAACCTCAGATAAATTTCCTTTTCCACTTCCGAAGCTTCTGCCTCTTTCATATGCTCCAAATCAAGAACTCCATTCGTAAACAACGCACAGTAAACATCATATATCGGAATGCGGATGTCCGTTGTATCCTCAGTCAGCGTTTTATCAAAGCTCTTTGCCTGGATGATATTTTCCAGGAGAACGCAGGAAATCTCTTTTTCCAACGCCTCATAGACTGCAAGTTGCAAATCCATATCAATGCTCAAGTAAACATCCTGCCCTGGAACTGCATCTGTCACACTCACCTCTGACACAGTCCGCCCCATATTATCTACCAGAATCTCCTTTTCCCCATCTCTTCCCTGTAAATATTCCTCCAGATATTGTTCCATCCCTGATTTACCGACTACGGAATCCAGGCTGTACCTGTCATCTTCTTTTTCCTCCAACTCTTCTGCTGAAATCTTTCCGGTATATCCCACAACAGATGCACACGCCTCGCCGCCATCATAGACACGAATCACGCCCTCTCCAATCTCAACGCCCTTCCAGTCTCCCTTATGCTCGGAAAGAACTGCCACCACCTCTTCCGATACATTTTCAGCTACCGTTACCGGAAGATATCTCTGATAGGAATGAAGTGATAGTGCATATCGAATCCCCAGAAGTTTCAGCAGTTCCTCGTTCGTCCACTCCTTAGGGATACCGTATTCTTCTTTTTCCGCCTCCGTATAGGGCTTCTCATTTTCCGAGAAAACACAGTACCGTTCCTCCCCTGCCAAATACTCTATCATGGCAGTAGCAGAAATGTGTTTCTCTTCCTCTGTCATATCCTCAATATTCGCTTTTCCAAAAACGTCTGCCCGAAATCTGTCCAACCAGAATCCTTCCGCAGAATACACAAATCCTCCGTCCTCATCCAACTCGATCTGCAAATAGTTCAAAACAGAATCCCCATACTTCTCGACGGTCTTCATAATCTTATATAACACACCATTCAGAAAAAGCTGCCGCTCTCTGTTCGATGCATAAGACTGCTCATCCGCAAACGTAACCATATAGGCCAGCTTATTCCCCGCCAGAACCTTTCCGCTTCTGTCGTAAATAGTTCCCCTCACGTTTTTTACTGGAATTTTCCTTGTAATCTGCAGCCCAAATTTTTCTGCATAATCGCTTCCCTGTAGAATCTGAAGACGGTAAAGCCGCACCAGCAGCACCGCTCCCAGTAAAACAAATATTACGGCCAAAATTGTAGTTCTCTCAATTCTCATCTTCTTCATGACATATCCCCTACATTTGTAAGATTTTTGTTTAAAAAATTTCTTTTTATGAACATCGTATAGAGTGCTGATGTTATTCTAAATTCTAACTAAAAAGTTAAATATACCCTTTTCAAAGCATTTTTATTTCTTTTCTTACATGTGTAATACTTTTATATATTACACATGTAAGACTATGATGTCAAGACATATTAATACAATTCTATAAAAAACTGCTCTTTTGGATAATATCGTTGCTAACACTAAAACCTTTTGTCGTTTTTCTCTTCTTTAGCATCAGCCAAACACCCTCCATCTTTACTGCTCCTTTAATCTGGCCTGCGTTGCAGTGATACTACACCAATTCGCAAGCAATGCCTCTGGATAGCCATTCGGCTACCAGACGCTGCTTGTTGGGGATATCCCCAAGCCCCATTAAAACACAGAATTTCATTCTGTGGCTGCGCGTTCGTAGAACGCTTTTTGCACGGTCCGCTCAGCGCTCCCCTTGTTCTTTTTCCTTTCCGGCCTCCTGCTCCTCCATACCCAGCAGCCGGTCCACATTCGCTTTTACGGTGAGCAGCTCCTTCATCTCGTCTCGGACTTTCCGGTATTCGCCGTAGGCTTCCTTCTTTTCCTCCATCAGCCGTGCATACTCCGTCTGCAGGCTTTTCACAGTCGGAATTTTACTTACTCCCAATTCATCAAATGCCCTCTTCGCTGCCTTATGAAGCAGGATGTCAGCCTCATGCTCTGCCAGAAACTTTTTGGAATATCCTGCCTTCCGGTAAGCCACATACACATCCCTGGTCTTAGAATAGTTGATGATGTGCTTCCGCAGGACAGCGATCTCCGCCATCCTCTTTTCGGCTTCCTTGATCCGGGCAGACAACTCATGGTGGCGTGCCGTCGCCGCCGCCGCTTTTTCGCTCAGTTCGCTGTATTCCAGCAGGTTATGCTCCGTCAGATAATTCATGGTCTGTGCCATTTGTTTGAGGTTGAAAGTCTTTGCCCAACGGGCATAACCGGCTCCCTTCCCCTGCTGCAACTTTGCCTGGATATCTACCAGCAGGCTCACCTTTTCCGCTTTCTGATATGGCTGCCTTTTCTTTCTCGGCGTATGCGCCCGCTCTCCTTTCAGGACGGCCATCAACTCGTCTTTGGCGTAGCCCTTCCCCAGTGTATCCAGCCGAATCGCACGGCTCCAGCTCTTATGTCGGAAGGACGGGTTCTCTCCTTTCCTGCTGATTTCATAACCGGCCTCCTGCAGAAAATGAAGCAGCGCATCCCAGTCTGCCGGCTGCTCCTGCAACGCACTGTCTATGGCAGCACACAGCAGTTCGCGGTGGGAAGGCTTCGCCTGATCTCCCAGCCATTTATCGTAACTCTTCCCACGGGACTTCGGGTTCTCCACAATGGAATACCCATTCTCAATGCAGATCGTATCATTCAGCTGTCTCACAGCCCTGGTGCTGCCCCAAAAATTTCGGAACTTACGGTCACATTCCAGGTTGACCGCGCTCCAGATGATGTGATTATGGATATGCGCCTTGTCGGTATGGGTACAGACAACAAAGGCATGGTTCCCTTTTGTAAAGCGCTGGACCAGCTCCACACCCAGCCGGTTCGCCTCAT
>JAXEJQ010000030.1:0-41590 GCA_034101475.1 Candidatus Limivivens sp. | reverse complement strand
ACGATGCGCTTGCGCATAAGTGGTTTTATGACTGATTGACCCGCCCCAATATGAGGATAAAAGTGGGACGAATGTCCCACGATATCCGAATATTGGGCAGGATTGTGGGAGTGCGAAGCACGGAACAATCCGTATGGCATCATTTGACCCCAACATCATATTATGAATAAAACCCACAGAGACGTTTGTGTGTTGTGCCATTAGAATGGCTGTGGAAAAGTGGCAAAGGTGCTGCAGTTATCACAAGATAATTGTAGCCCCTTTTTTTATTACAGCAATGAGGAAAATGGATATTACACTTACAGGAATGGGAATAACGGTTCCTGTACTTATGGGTAAGGATAGGAGTGCAGAAGAATAAATGAGACAAAATACAGAAATGCTGGATCGGTATCTGGGAGATTTATTCCTGAAAAGAGGATATCCGGGGATGGCTGTCTGTATTCGCGGACCGGAGGGAATCTTGTTTGACCGAGGATATGGCTTTCGGAATATGGAGAAGAAACAGAAGGTAGATGGGGATACGGTTTTTGGCATTGCCTCCATGAGCAAGTCTATGACAGCACTTGCCTGCTGTATTCTGGAGACGGAGGGGAAGATGTGCCTGGAGGATCCGGTGGCAGCATATCTCCCTGATTTCCATATTCCCGGTACAGCAGACGAGTGCGTGACCGTTAAAATGCTGGCCATGCATCGGGCCGGTATCCCTCCCATGGAACCTTTGGAGTGGTCTATTGCGAAAAACAGCAAAGAACGGGACAGCTACTGGTATCGGGAAATGCTTCGGACTGCGCCTAACCAGATGGATCAGATCAGCCAGATTATCGATTATATAACTGCGGGAAATTATGAACCGCTGGGTGCTCCGGGAGAGTATATGAGTTATTCCAATGAGGGGTAACAGTTCTCTCGTACATCGTAGATCAGGCAGCAGGCATTCCGTTGGAGAATTTTTTGAAGGAGCGTATTTTTGAACCGCTGGGAATGTCAAGGACTGTTTTGGATGTGGACGGCAGTGAAGCTGCTGCGCTGGCAGAAGGCAATATAACCAGTTTGTTTGAACGGGACGAGGACGGTTCCTTGATTTGGGATGATAATTGGTCAGTACTTCCGCCGTTTAGGGGCTGTGCCTGTGTGAAATCAACAGCCCGCGATATGACACGATATTATCAGATGCTCAGTGACCATGGAAAGTGGGAAGGCAGACAGGTGGTTCCGGAGGCAGCGGTGGAACGGATGTATGGCAGGGAATACCCCACTCAGAAAAAAACATTTTACTGCCTGGGATTGGAAAAAAGTCTGATTGCCGGGAAAGTGATGTGCGAGCATTCCGGAGGTCTTCACGGTGTGTCCACGCAGGGAGGATTTCTTGAAGGAGGATATTCCGTTGCCGTCCTTTGTAATGAAGGGGATCTTGGTATGGATGAATTTCAGTGGGCCTGCTACAACTGGATTCTTGGTCTCCCGCTGGAACAGATGCATTACTGGGCACTTCCTTCAGGAAAGAAATTTAGCCGCCCCGAAATGCTGGAAGGAGATTATCTGGCAAAAGAAGGCCTTCCGGTTCACTGCACTGTCACATTGGAAGACGGGAAGCTGATCACTATTTATAATGAAAGAAAGCTGCAGCTGCTGTATAGCAGTGAAAGTGTATTTGTAGGCGTGGATGCTGCGGATCCGGACAAACGAGTCAATACTTTTGAATTTTATATAAGAAATGGCATTGCCTGGGGTGTAAAATGCGGATCCAGAATTTACCAGCGGGTTATTGAAACGAGAGAGAAGGTGTAATTATCAGAGGGTATTTTTTAAAACGGATAGCAATGGGGATATTGCTGATATTCTCCGTCTCGGTACTTGTGTTCGGACTGTTGTACATGATGCCGGGTAATCCGGTGGATATGGTGGTGGATCGTAAAGTATCTGCGGAGAAAAAAGAAGAGATTGCCCATGAAATGGGATATGACCGTCCGATGGTGGAGCAGTATCTGGACTGGGCAAAAGGAATTCTTCTGGATCAGGATTTTGGTACTTCCACCAGATATAAGGTTCCTGTCTGGAAACTGATGAAGGAACGAATCCCGAGAAGCTTGAACCTCTGTGGCTGGGCACTTTTTTTTGAAATCCTGATTGCGCTGCCTATCGGCCTCCTTTGTGCAATTAAGAAAGACTCGCTCTTTGACAGGCTGACGGTAAATTTTACGTTGGTATTAACTGCAGTTCCGGCATTCTGGATGGCGGCGCTGCTGATCCTTGTATTTTCCGTCTGGCTTGGTATTCTTCCCATCAGCGGTTATAAGGGAATGGAATACTATGTGCTTCCTGTGGTGTCGCTGGTGGCATCCAGTATAGCCGGTACGATCCGTTTGACGAAGGCAGAGGTGCTGGAGGTGCTGAACGAAAGATATGTCACCACGGCTTACGCTAAGGGCCTTTCTTCCAGGGCAGTCATGTGGAAGCATGTGCTGCGCAATGCCCTGATCATTGTGACAGTACAAGTTTTTATGTCGATTCCGTGGCTGATATCCGGTGCCGTTGTCACTGAAAAAATCTTTGGTATTCCGGGCATGGGAAACCTGTTGCTGAATTCAATCATTGTGCAGGACTTTCCGGTGGTACAGGGGGTTCTTTTGATCATTGCCATACTGACCGTGATCTGTAATCTGCTCAGTGATCTGGTGATCGGTATTCTGGATCCGAGAATCCGGATATCCATGGACGGAGGCAGGGGAGAATGAGAAGAGACAGTAAATGGAAAGAAACACTTCGGGCTTGCCTGAAGAACAAAAATTTTATGGCTGGTTTTCTGATCCTGGCCAGTATCATCCTGATCGCAGTCTTTGCGGAGCAGATTGGGCCATATGAATATACAGCGCAGAATCCTTCTATAAAGATGAGTGCTCCCAGTACAGAGCACTGGTTTGGGACGGATGAACTTGGCAGGGACGTTTTTTCACGTACCGTGATGGGAACAAGAATTACCCTGTGGGTTGCTTTCCTTGGTGCTACGCTGGCTCTGGTAATCGGTGTTTCAGTGGGAGTTGTCTGCGGGTATTTTGGCGGTTGGGTAGACCGGGTATTTTCATTTTTAACGGATTTAACGTGGTGTATTCCCGGTACGATCCTGGCTCTTGCAGTAGTTACTTTGATTGGGAAGGGGCTGACCAATTCTGTCATCGCAATATCCCTGGTGAGCTGGGCAACGTATGCCCGGTCAGTGCGGGCAAAAACCATGTCCCTGAAAACGATGGCATTTGTGGAGACGGGACGTGCATTTGGGGAATCCAATTTTTCATTGATGTTTCGTTATATACTGCCCAATATCGTTCCGTCTCTGATCGTCATGGTGTCCATGAGCCTTCCCTCCACTGTGATGTCCACGACGACTCTTTCGTTTCTTGGACTTGGCTCTCAGGCACCGTCTCCTGATTGGGGACTTGCACTTTCAAACGGGATCGCCTATATCGGCCGCGCTCCGTGGCTTAGTGTTTTTCCGGGACTTTCTCTGGTCTATACAGTTCTGGGATTTAACCTGCTGGGAGATGGTCTCAGAGATATTCTGGATCCCCATATGAAATCCATGTAGCTGTCGGATGCGAAGGAAGAGGAAGCAAATGAATGAGGAATTACTGAAACTGGAAAATCTGAATATCGACTATAAAGTGAAGGGCGGAGCTTTATCTGCAGTCCACAATGTGAACCTTTCTATTCACCAAGGGGAGATTTTTGCGGTGGTGGGAGAATCTGGCTGTGGAAAAACCACGGTAGCCCACAGTATTATGAATCTGCTTGCGGGAAATAATGCCCGGATCGAAGGCAGGATTCTGTTTGAAGGAAAAGACCTGCGTACCTGTTCTCAAAAAGATATGGAAGAGATACGGGGGCAGGAGATTGGAATGATCTTTCAAAATCCGCTGGACTCACTGAATCCGGTATATACCACCGGAAAACAGGTGCAGGAGGCTATCATGCTGGATCATGTGGAAAAGAATGAGGCCTGGGAAAAGGTGATCCGTCTGTTTCAGGACGTCAAAATGCCGGACGCAAAAGAACGGGTAAACAGTTATCCCCATGAGCTTTCCGGCGGAATGCGCCAGCGTGTGATGATTGCAATGATGCTCTCACGAAATCCGAAACTGCTGATTGCGGATGAGCCGACTACAGCCCTGGATGTTACCATTGAGGCACAGATACTGGAAATCCTGCAGGAATTAAAAAAGGAGCGGAATACAGCTATCATGCTGATCACACATAATTTTGGCCTGGTGGCTGAGGTGGCAGACAGGATCGCAGTCATGTATGCAGGTGAAGTGATCGAGACAGGTGATGTTTATGAAATCTTTGAGAAGCCGATGCATCCTTATACAAGGCTGCTGATGCAGGCGCTGCCGAGAAAAACAAAAAAGGAAGGCAGGCTGCAGACCATCGAGGGGTCTGTTCCCAGAATATTGGAGAAGAAACCTGAATGCCGATTTGCAAACCGCTGCCCTTATGCGACAGAAAGATGCAGCAGGGAGGCACCTGCTAAGATAAAAGTCAGTGAAACACATGCATACCGCTGTTTTCTGGCCAAAGGGCAGGAGGTGTAGCTATGGCGGCAATGGTAGAAATAAAAGACCTGGTAAAGAACTTTTCTTTTTCTCAGGGAATCTGGGCGAAAGACAGCCGGGTGATAAAGGCTGTAGACGAGGTCAGCTTTTCCATTGAAGAGGGAGAAATCGTTGGTCTGGTCGGAGAATCAGGAAGCGGTAAGACAACATTAGCCAGAGTCATATTGGGACTGACCCCTATGACATCCGGAAGAGTTGTAATTGACGGCATAGATCTGGCAAAAGCTGGAAAAAAAGACCGTGACAAACTGCATCGTGAAATTGCGGTGGTGTTTCAGGATCCGGTTTCCAACCTGAATCCGAGGCAGACAGTAGAAGGCTCTATCATGCGTCCTATGCTGCTTCACAATATTCCGCGGGCAGAGGCCGGACGCAGGGCAAAAGAAGTACTGGATATGGTGAAAATGGATGAACGGTATCTGGATTGTTATCCCCACCAGCTGTCCGGAGGACAGCTTCAGAGAATTGCTATTGCCAGAGCCCTGGCACTGTCTCCAAAGATCATGATCCTGGATGAACCTACCAGTGCGCTGGATGTTTCTATTCAGGCCCAGATTTTTAATTTGCTGCTCGACCTGCAGGAGCAGATGCATCTGACTTATCTGGTGATCACTCATGACCTGAATGCAGTAAAGTATATAAGTGACCGGATTGCTGTCATGTATCTGGGAAAACTTGTGGAGTTCGGATCCACAGAGGAAGTGACGAAGCATCCACAGCATCCATACACCAGAGGCCTGATGAGGGCGGCTCCCATTCTTGATCCGCGTATGCGGGGAAGGAAAAAAGAAACCATTGACGGGGAACCGGGGAGTATGATGGATTTGGGAACCGGTTGTCGATTTTATGCGCGATGCAGATATGCCACTCCTGAGTGCCGGAGCCATGATCCAAAGATGGATGTCATGGGAGACGGACATCAGGTGGCGTGTCATCATCCGCTGAAATAAATATATATATAAAAAAGGAGAGAATGATTATGAAAAAACGAAGCATGTTTTCTATTCTGTTTGCAGCAATGGCAGCGGCAACAATGGCACCTGCAGCTGTATATGCAGATGAAGCAAAGGAAGTATTTGTGCTTGCAGATGATGAATGGTATGGTACGGATCTGTACCAGCAGGACAGCTGGACATCAGGACAGGGGCTGATCGCAGATCCGCTGTTTACTTTAAATCCTGATGGCGGAGAGCTTTTAGATGGAATCTGTACAGATCTTACAGTCAGTGAAGACGGACTGACGATGACCATGACAGTCCCGGAGGGAAAGTATTATGCAACCGGCGAACAGGTGGAGCCGGAGGATGTGGTTGCATCCATTGAGTGGGGAAAAGAAGTAAGCCCGTATGCTGACGGCTATTCCAATATTGAGTCTATGGAGACGGACGGAAGAAATGTTATTTTTCATTTGATTGAATTCCGCTCAGACCTGCTTTACTACCTTGGAGAATGTTTTATGGGCGTGATCGATAAGGATCAGCTGGATTCCATGAGCCAGGATGAGCTGATGTGGGGAGCGGTTCCTTACGGAATGTACAGTGTAGAAAATTACGAACCGGGTACCGGTGTGACACTTGTAGCGAACGAAGGGTATAAGACAGACAATCCCCTGGTGGAGAATAAAGGTGCAGCTGCAATTGATACAGTAGAAGTCAAGTTTAATGTGGAAGAGTTTACCATGCTGGAAGAGCTGAAAGCAGGAGATATTGATTTTACAACTGCTATTTCCATGGATGGCAAAATGCAGATGGAATCCCAGGAGGATGTAATCCTGGCAGAAAAGACGTATCCCAATATTGAATATTTTGAGATGCAGACAGATGAGGGAAGCGCTTTTGAGGATATCGCAGTGCGTCAGGCGGTTGCCCTGGCAATCAACAGGGAGGATCTCTGTGCGCTTACAGATGGCGCAGCAGTTCCGGCTTATTCCATGATCTTTGACAGTGTGCAGAATTTCTCACAGGAAGCAAAAGATGATTTCACGGCGAACTATGCCAATGATCCGGAGCGGGCAAAACAGATTTTGGAAGAGGCTGGTTATACAGATTCCGATGGCGATGGCTATGTGGACAAAGAAGGAAAAAATGTGGAATTTACCTATTATACACGTTCCTCCGGTACCAGCGTGATCATTGCCCAGGGACTGCAGGAGCAGCTGGCCCAGGTCGGTATCCTGATGAATATTGAATCGATTGACTGGAATTATATTTACGAAAATATTAATAATGATGAATACGATGCAGGGATTGAAGTACTGGAATGGGCAGAGCCGATGCTTGTCCTGAATTGCTGCTACTATGATATGGATGCTCCGGGCAATGACGATGCATATTATGAGTCAGTTTCAGATGCAGCTTCTACCGTAGATACGGATGAGCGTACAGCCAAGGTTGGCGAGATCCAGAAGAAAATGTTTGAGAACTGGAATATGATACCGTTCTACAGTGATGTCAATTATATTGCTTATAAGGATTATGTAAAGGGAATCACGGTACATACAGGCGGTACCCTGTACTGGAATGACCTGAGCTTCTGACTATTTTTGTAAAACCTGTCAGGAAGCCGTGTTCCAGGCAAACATTTGCCGATTTAAAGCAGCGTATCACGGAAGAAGTCCGTAGATACGCTGTCTTTACTTTTTAATGTTAAACGATTAAAATGATCTTATCAAAGGAGGGTGTGTTATGGGATTACCGGAAACAAGTCCATTTCAATTGTATTCAAAATGGTCCCACGGCCCTAAAAACCTGATCAGCGATGTATCAGGGGTAACTGTGGGACATTCCACCATTAACCAGGGAGAGATTCATACAGGGGTTACCGCGGTGTTTCCCCACGGAGGAAATTTGTTCCGGGATAAAGTCATGGCAGGTGTTTCCGTAATCAATGGCTTTGGAAAGAGTATGGGATTGGTTCAGGTCGAGGAGCTTGGTACCATTGAGACACCGATCCTGCTGACCAATACACTCAGCTGTGGTATTGCTTATGATGCCCTGACCAGATATATGCTGGAGCAAAATGAGGATATCGGTATTACCACCGGGACAGTAAACAGCATTGTGACCGAGTGCAATGACGGAAGGCTGAATGATATCCGCGGAATGCACATTACGGAAAACCATGTCAGGGAAGCCCTGGACAGTGCATCAGCAGATTTTCAGGAAGGCGCTGTGGGTGGAGGAACCGGAATGGTCTGCCTGGGACTGAAAGGAGGCATCGGTTCTTCTTCCAGAATGGTGGCCATCGACGGGAGAGGATATATGATCGGATCGCTGGTTATGACAAATTTCGGGGAGGCAGGAAATCTTGTCATAGGAGGTGTCCACTATGATACCACGAAGGCACGTCCCGGGGATAGAAAGGATAAAGGCTCTGTGATTATCGTGATCGCAACAGATATTCCGCTGAACGAAAGGCAGCTGAAACGGGTCGCAAAACGTTCCGCCATCGCACTGGCAAGGACAGGCTCCTACAGCGGGAACGGCAGCGGGGATATTGCCATTGCCTTTACAACGGCAAACCGGGTACCTCATTACAGCGAGAAGAGTATTCTGGAGAGCAGGATGTTTTATGACGAAAATATTGATATCGTATTTGAAGCGGCAGTGGAATCTGTGGAGGAAGCAATCATCAGTTCTCTTTACCATGCCGGGACGATGACCGGGATCCGGGGAAACTGTTATATGGGGCTGAGAGAATTTCTGGAAACTTATGGGAGCCTGCAAAAGCTTCCTGATGCGGAAACCTGAAATACAGGATTTCAGCAATGAGATACCAGATGGCAGGTTATGGAGGATAGACATGGAAAAGAAAAAATATTTTATCAGTGTGGATCTGGAAGGGATTACGGATGTGACTGCCTGGTGTGAGACAGAAAAAGGAGAAGATGGGTATGAAAGAGCATGCCTGCAGATGAGCAATGAGGCGGCGGCTGCCTGCAAGGCAGTATTGGAAGCAGGTTATGACGCAGTAGTGCGGGATGGCCACGATTCAGCAAGAAATATACGTCATGAGCTGCTTCCCCGTGGAGTGAAGCTGATGCGGGGATGGGCTTGCCATCCGGGATCTATGATGGCAGGAATAGACAACAGCTACGCAGGGGCGATCTATGTTGGATACCATGCGCCGGGCGGAAGCAATGGAAGCCCTCTGGCACATACCATGAATTACAAAGTAGTCCGTTCTGTAAAGATCAACGGTAGGCTTGCTTCGGAGTTTACGCTGAATTCCCTTTATGCTGCGGAACAAGGTGTTCCATCCGTTTTTGTCAGTGGTGATGCTGCGATCTGCAGGCTGGCAGATGAGGAGATCCCTGGAATTGGAACAGTGGCAGTAAAGGAGTGCAGGGGGAATTCCACTTTTAACCTGCATCCGGAAGATGCATGCAGCATGATCAGGGAAGAGGTTGCCCGGGCACTGGAGAGGAAAATCGCTGTACGGACGGTGGATCCGGAGCTGAGGCTGGAGGTCAGCCTTACCAGCCATCAGGCTGTACGCAAGGCATTGGCGCATCCGCTGATCTGCCAGATAGATGACAGTACAGTTTGCTATACGGCACATTCGCCAAGGGAACTGAATGCTATACTGGATTATATAATATAATCAAGACCCTGTGCAGAATGTGAAGTGTTTATGCAAACTCTGCGATTTGGAAATTCAGACATCCATCCCACCAAATTTGTGACAATAATAGAATAATCACTATCAAAACATGCGGTTTTAAGCCATTTTCATGGCAAAAAAACCGCATATTTTTTCACCATGCGTGCAGAAATCCGTCCGGTGGACGAATCTTTGTTGCAGCAATGACTTGATATCCCCGGGGATATTGTGTGTGAGGGACAGCTTAGCAGTTTGAAAAAGGCAAAATGCCTTGTTTGAAAAATAATAACATGGTACAATATAAACAACTTTGGGTGAGAGGTGAAAGAAATGCAGGTAAAATTAAGCTCTCAGAATCGGGAAATCATTAGTCACGGAACTGTGTTTTTATTTCATGAGAATGGTGATCTTACATTAAATATTGACGCGGGAAATTCCTTTGAATTGGTTTTAACTATTATTTTTACTGAAGATATTTCTCAGGAGAGAAGAATCGAAACAAATCTTTCAGATAACCATCTTAAGATAACGTGCATTAATTTTGTTTCACTGGGGACAGGGCTGACAGCTCCTTTGGAAATTGCAATAATTGATGGAAAAAAAATATATTTTATGTTCTGGGCATATTTGGAAGGAAACGCGGAAAATAAAACAAAGGCACGTAAAGTAGAATATACTTTGTATAGTGAATGATGGGAATGGTGATAATGTGGAAAATGGCTTGTTGCGTCAGGGAATAATTGAACTGAATGATAATACTCTGAGAAAAAAACATAAAAATGATATTACGTGTTATGATATCATGCATGGTGAAAGAAAAGTAGCAGAGATTAATATGCGTGGAGAGGCTGCTGTTCTGGATGAAAGGTTTATTCCATATGATCTTTATTTGGAGAATGAGTGCGATTTTGACACACTGATTAATAATATAAATAATTTTTACCATTGGTGTGCCTCGCGGGTGTTGTCTTTGGATAGAAAATATGCAAAAGAAATTTTAAACAGCATCGGAATGGCACAGGCAATGACAGATCGGGATCGTGCTAAAATATCATTATCGTATCACTGTGTATCCCTGACGGATATTTATTGGGTAAAAAAGAGTGATGAAGAAATTTCCTATGAAAAGATAAATTTATATGATAACTCTTTGAATGAGGCAGTCGTAGAACTTTCTTTGCGTGGAAAACCGATGACAGTTACAAATCAGGAACTGGCACCGGATTTATCTACGAAAGGCTGTTTTCCAAAAGCCTGGATCAGAAGAGAAAAAGATTTTATTTTATTAAAAGATGGAGGCGATGATGCTGTTCAAAAGGAGCTCTTAGCAAGTAAATTATGCCAATGTTTTGACTTTAAACAGGTGAAATATAAAGAAGGATTTTATGATGGGGAAAAGGTAACTGAGAGTAAAATGATAACATCCCGGCAGTATTCTATTGTTTCCAAGATGGCATTTGAAATATATGCGCAAAATCATGACCTGAATGTATTGGATGAGTGTTTGAGGATAGATAAAGAGACGTACTATGGAATGAATATACTGGATTATCTGGTTGGTAACATAGATCGGCATCCGGAAAACTGGGGACTTTGGGTTGATAATCAGACCAACGAATATGTTTCACTGTATCCAATCATGGATTTTAATCAGAGCTTTGGATGTTATGACACGATAGATGGAGCAAACTGTCAAACGGTTTATCCTGAGAAAAGAACGCAGCGGGAGGCGGCAATTGAGGCAGTCAGAAATATTGGGCTGCATCAGATTAAAGATATAGATGGCGCTCTTTTTGAAGATAAGATAGAATGGAAAGAAATGTTTTTTCGAAGACTTGAAGAATTAAAACATGCTGCAGATAATTTTAGCTTTTGATGAGTGATGTGACACTGACATGACATCCTCCCATCCGTCTTGTAACAATAATATAACATCCTCTATATAGAAACATGCGGTTTTAAGCTATTTTCATAGCAAAAAAGCCGCATATTTTTTCGCCATGCGTGCAAAAATCCGTCCGGTGGACGAATTTTTGCTGCAGTAATGATTTGACATCCCCGGGGAGGTTGTGTGGAGGAACAGTCTTCCAATGTGAAAAAGGAAAAATGTTCTGTCTGTGAAATGAAAGCATGATACAGGAAATAAATTACAAAAAAATCTGCTTTTGTTGACAAAAAAAACAGATCTAAACTGGATAATATGGACATTATGTGTTATATTGAAAGTGTATTTATTATAGACGCTGATTATCTGCTGATTCCTGCTTTTCTCCGGGCCGCAGGAGGTGAGAAAATAAGAAGAACAGATAATCATAAGGTTTATAAATCAATTTCGTAAGGAAGGTGAGCAATTGGAAAACTATACTAAGTATAAGTTGAAAGAGACAGACGAACTGGTGTCTTTACTGGCCGATAAGGACCATCTGTTTGTGATTGCCTGTAACAAATGCTTCAAAGAATTCGAAACCATCGATGAACCGGATTGCGATGAGTTTTTGAAACTTGCCGCAGAGCAGGGAAAGACCATTACAGGAAGTGCAAAGGTTGATTTCCTGTGCAACAAGAATCATACGGAAAAAAATTTGCAGGACATGATTCCGGAAGGTACGGAAAATGTGATTGTAATTTCCTGTGGCCTGGGAATTCAGACTGTTGCAGACCTGGCAGGAAAGCCCGTATATGCGGCCAGCAATTCCCTGAATTATACGGGACATCACGGTATGGCTCTGACGAAGAAGAGCTGTGACGCGTGTGCCCAGTGTTATCTGAATATTACCGGAGGCATCTGCCCCATCGTGGATTGTTCCAAGAGCCTGGTTAACGGCCAGTGCGGCGGTGCGAAGGACGGCAAGTGTGAAGTGGATTCGAATAAAGACTGTGCCTGGGAAAAAATTTACAGAAGGCTGGAAAAGCAGGGCCGCCTGGAAGAGTTTTTAAATCAGCCCGTTCAGGTACGGGATTATTCGAAGGTAAATTTCAAGGTTATCCAGGATTATGTGAAATCTGTCCGGGAGAATCGGCTGGAAGGCTACTATGGCGGTGTTCATCCGTCAGAGCGCAAGGAATTCAGCGAGCATATTCCGCTGGAAAGATTCCCGGAGCCGAAGACCGTGGTGATTTCCATGTCCCAGCATCTGGGCGCTCCGGCAAATCCGATTGTTCAGGTGGGCGATACCGTAAAGGTTGGACAGAAAATCGGAGAAGCCGCCGGCTTTATCAGCGCGCCGGTTCACTCCAGTGTCAGTGGAACAGTGGTTGCCGTTGAGCCGCGTCTTCACGCCACCAGAGGCGATGGGATGATGGCCGTTGTGATCGAGTCCGACGGGAAAAATACGCTGCATGAATCTGTAAAACCGCATAAGAATCTGGATGAGCTGACTCCGGATGAGATTATTGAGATTGTCCGTGAAGCCGGAATCGTTGGTATGGGCGGCGCCGGATTCCCCACATGCGTTAAATTAAAACCTGCGAAGCCGGTGGATACGATTCTGCTGAACGGCTGTGAATGTGAGCCGCTTCTGACTGCGGATCACAGAGTTCTTCTGGAGTTTGCGGATGATATCATTTATGGTCTTCAGGCGATTCTCAAGACGACAGGAGCCGGAAAGGGTCTGATTGTGATTGAGGATAACAAGCCGGATGCCATTGAACTGATGCAGGCAAAGGTTGCTGACCTTGAAAACATTGACGTTGTGGTTGCCAGGACGAAATACCCGCAGGGTGCTGAGAAGACCCTGATCAAACGGGTGATGGGAAGACAGGTTCCCAGAGGAGGTCTGCCCGCAGATGTGGGTGTTATCGTGGATAATATCAGCACGGTAAAAGCCATCTCCGATGCGATTCAGAAAGGCATGCCGTTAATTGAGCGTGTTGCCACCGTGACCGGTGAGAAGATCCGGAAACCGGGCAATTACATTGTAAAGATCGGAACCAGCGTAAAGGAACTGATCGATTACTGCGGCGGTGTGACAGACGATGATGTTCTGATTAAGATGGGCGGTCCGATGATGGGATTTGCGCTTCCGGATGTGAATGTGCCGATGATGAAAGGCTCCAATGGAATCATTGCCATTGATACTGATCAGACGCAGGAAATGCCCTGTATCAAATGCGGACGCTGCGTGGATGTCTGTCCGATGGAGCTTTCGCCGCTGTATTTCGCGAAATATGCGGATGAACAGAACTGGCAGGGCATGAAAGAGAAAAATGTCATGGATTGTGTTGAGTGCAGGTGCTGTGAGTATATCTGTTCCTCCAAGATTCCGTTAGTCACCAAGATTAAAGCCGGAAAAAATGCAGTAAGGGGGATGAAGTGATATGTTAATTACCCAGTTAAAAGCAAAGGAAACAATCGTATCCCTGGCAGAAGGGAAAAAAGTTTTTATCATTAACTGCCATGGGTGCAAGGAAGTCCGCTTTCCGGAAAAAGAGGCTGCAGAATTCCAGAAGGAGCTGGCTGCTGACGGAAAAGTGACGGGAATCATTACAACAGACTACATATGTAATCCGGAAAATATGAAGCTGCGTCTTCAGAAGCATATGAGCGAGATCGAGGCAGCGGATGTGGTTCTGGTATTTTCCTGCGGAGTTGGTGTTCAGACCATTGCGGAATACCTGGAAAATAAAAAAGTGTGCGCGGCCTGTGATACCTATCCGCTGCCGGGCTTCCAGGGAGTGACGCCTCTTGAATATGACTGTAAGCAGTGCGGGGAATGTTATCTGAACCTGACCGGCGGAATCTGTCCGATTACCGCATGTTCCAAGAGCCTGGTCAACGGCCAGTGCGGCGGTTCGAAGGACGGCAAATGTGAAGTAGACAGCAGCATGGAATGCGGCTGGGAACGGATTTACAGACGACTGAAGCAGATCGGACGTCTGGATGTACTGAAGTGTCCGGTTCAGGTGCGCAATTACGCAACCGATGATGAAGTTTCTAAATAAGAAAACCATTAAAATATAGAATGATTGGAGCAATGTAAAATGAAAATTACGGAGTTATTTGAACGTGGTGAATTTGTTGTTTCTGCAGAAGTAGGGCCGCCAAAAGGAATTCATGTTGAGCATTTGCTGGAAGAAGCGAAAACTTATCTGACCGGTGTTCATGCTGTAAATGTAACAGATAATCAGTCCTCCGTTATGCGCCTCGGCTCTCTGGCGATGTGTAAGGTCCTGAAGGACGCAGGACTGAACCCGATTTTCCAGCTGGCCTGCCGCGACCGGAACCGGATCGCCCTTGAGTCGGATCTTCTGAGCGCAGCCATGCTGGGGATCGATAATGTTCTTGCCCTGACAGGAGACCATACAAAGATGGGTGACCATCCCCAGGCGAAGCCGGTATTTGATCTGGATTCCGTATCCCTGCTTCATACGATGCGGCTTCTGGAAGAGGGCGAAGACCTTGGCGGAAACAAGCTGGTAGGCGAACCGCCCAAGTTTGCAAAGGGTGCGGTTGTATCACCGTGCAGCGATTCCGTTGATGCACAGCTTGCAAAAATGGAGCGCAAGGTGATGGCCGGCGCAGACTATTTCCAGACCCAGGCTGTTTTTGAACCGGAGAAGTTTATCAAATTCATGGAGAAGGCAAAACAGTTCGGAAAGCCGGTTCAGGTCGGCATTATCATTCCGAAGTCAGCAGGAATGGCCAAATTCATGAATAACAATGTTGCCGGAGTTCACGTTCCCGATGAAATGATTGAGGAACTGAAGGCAGACAAAGAAAAAACCAAAGCAGGAATCACCGGTGTGGAGATTGCCGCACGCATTATCAAAGAGTGTAAACCCTATTGCCAGGGCGTTCATATCATGGCGCTGGGCTGGGAGTCCAAAGTACCCGAACTTCTGAAACAGGCCGGGATTTGACCGAATAAGCTGCAAAGCAATGATTCGGATTTAAGCAGGCAGTGAGGCGGATGGTGAATATCCGCCTGACTGACCGGAGATTATTCTGCCAGCAGGACAGCCTGCTGGCAGTTTTCGTGTGGCAGACATTCTAAAAGTCCGGATATAAAGAAAACACAGGGGTGATTTCGGATGCAAGGGGAGGTATGGAAAATGGATTTGACAGGAACAAGTAAATTTATCAGCTTGATTCTGCGGCATAAACCGGAAACGATCGGAATTACGCTGGATGAGCATGGATGGGCAGAGGTGGAGGAGCTGATTCGGGGAATTGCCCGTACCCGGCCTATGACTATGGAAATTCTGGAAGAAATCGTCCGGACAGACAGCAAGCAGAGATATTCCTTTAACGAGGAGAAAACACTGATCCGTGCAAATCAGGGTCATTCGGTTCCGGTAGATGTGGAACTGGAAAAGAGAGAACCTCCGGAGATTCTGTACCATGGGACCGGAGAAAAATTTACGGAATCCATTGAAAAGCAGGGCCTGATGCGAGGAAGCAGACTGTATGTCCATTTGTCCGCGGATGCGCAGACAGCCAAAAGTGTCGGAAGCAGGCATGGGCGTCCGGTGATTTACGAAGTCCTGGCGGGAGAAATGTCCGGCTGTGGCTATCCGTTTTATCAATCCGTCAATGGAGTCTGGCTGACGAAAGAAGTTCCTTCGGAATTTCTGAAAAGGACCGGACAGATGCAGCACAATAAACAGGGAATAGAACGGAGGGAGCAACAGCATGCATAAAATCGGCATTCTATCCGATACTCACGGTCTGCTTCGACCGGAGGTTGCCGCAGTGCTACAGGGATGTGAACGGATTCTGCACGGAGGGGATATCAATCAGCAGAAAATCCTGAACGAACTGGAAGCAATCGCGCCAGTTTATGCCGTTCGGGGAAATAATGATAAAGAATGGGCAACCGGGATTCCGAAGACCCTTGCGAAGGAGATCTTTGGATTAAAGGTATTTCTGGTTCACAACAGAAAAGATATTCCGGAATCCCTTCCGGATACGGATCTGATTATCTATGGACATTCTCACAGGTATGAGGAAAAACAAATGGGAAATATACCCTGCCTGAACCCGGGAAGCTGCGGCCCAAGACGTTTCCGGCAGGAAATTACCATGGCAATTCTGTGGATTGGGGAAAGGGGTTCCTTTCAGATTGAAAAAATTGTGATTCCCGGAGCAGAAAAAAAGAAAAGGAAGGAAGAAGACGCTGTTCCGGCTGATCTGGGGCTCATGCTCCCGGCAGTGATGAAAGATATCGAGGCCGGGAAAACGGTGGGACAGATTGCCCGAAAGTACCGGATTTCCGAAGACTTATCGGAACAGATCTGCCGGATGTATCTGACGCACCCGGGGGTGGATGTGGATGGGATACTCAGAAGGTTGGGAGTTTAGTCATCAGAGTGATAGGATGGGAGAAAAAATACTGTAGCTGTCTATAACAAAAGAGATTATCACAGAAAATCTGAAAAAGGCGGCAGTGGATGTTTATCTCTGTAATATCCACGCATTTGATATGTTGAAGCCAGAGCTGGAGATCAGCAAAAAGGCAGCGGCAGGGATACTGACGGCGGGAGAAAATTTGCCATCAAATTTCTATCAAATTTTCGGATTATACTGAGGTACAGTAAGAAATCAGAAAGAGGTCATCAAAAGATGAGTAAATTTGAAAACAGGAGTGCTGTTTGGGCAATGGCTGGTATTTTGCTCAGTGGATGTGTGCTGTTTGGAGGAGCAGACGCCGGGGCAACCGAAGAGGTGCAGGAAATAACGGAAACCACAGCAGTGGATTCGGCCGGAGAGGCAGCACTGGATTCGACAGAAGCTGCAGAACTGGATCCGGCGGAAGAAGTATCCAGAGTAACGGTGATTGCGGAAGTGTTCGGAGATGGGGAGAAGCCTTCAGCGGCAGCGCTGGAATATCCGGTGGAAATGGATAGTTCGACTTTGGAGCCGGAGGATTTTGAAGTGGCAGGCCAGACAATTACCGGAGTATTTACGAATTCGGAAGCAGCCATTCCGGAGAGCAGTGTTCCGGGCAGTTTTGTAATTTTAAAATTTGCCTGTGAGAACAGCGAGAGTCCGGAATCCATGGGCGGCGGACAAAACAGGGATGCCGGAGGTATGGAACTGAAAAACGGAGCAGGGGCAGACGGCGGAAAATCCGACGGCGGTGAAGACAGAGCAGACGCAGGAAATATCGGAAAAGACGGGGGCCTGGGGAACGGGAACAATCTGGAGATGGACGGCGGCATGGAGAACGAATCCGGAGCCGGGTTATCCGTGATGGTCGTGCAGAAAGGGGAAATTGCCGGGACGGACGGAACCATTTATGCGGGAAATGACACAGAAGTGGAGAGCAGTGAATGGACAGAGCTTATAGTGGAGGATTTCCAGCTGCTGGAATACACAGATCCGGATACTGGCTGGACGATTCCATACAGCCTGTATTTTCCGGAGAATTATGAGGAATCCAGGGAATATCCTCTTGTCTTTTTTGTGGCGGATGCCGGTGCAAACAGTGACAATCCGATTGGAAATCTGACCCAGGGAAATGGAGCGACTGTCTGGGCTTCGCCGGAAGAGCAGGCAAAGCATGAATGTATTGTCCTCTCACCCCAGTATACCAATAGCCTGATCAACTCGATCGGCGCTCTTACAACGGATGAGAATGTATGGAGTGACGGACTGACGCTTGTTTCGAATCTGCTGCATTTTGTAATCGAGAAATACAGTGTGGATGAGAACCGCATTTATGGAACCGGACAGTCACAGGGCTGTATGACAAATATTGCATTGAGTGATAAGTATCCGGATTTGTTCGCGGCACAGCTTTTGGTGGCAGGGCAGTGGAATGTGGAAGAGATGGAGGCAATGAAGGATAAAAATCTCTGGATTGTTGTCTGCGAGGGAGATTCCAAGGCATACCCGGGAATGAATGAGGCAACGGAAAGATGGGAGTCTTTGGGATCTGCCGTTGCCAGAAGTGAAATGTGGGACAGTACTTCCACAGCGGAACAGTTTGATGAGCTGGTAGAGCAGATGGAAGCACAGGGCTGCAGGATCAATTATACGGTATTTGAAGGAGGCAGTCATACCTACACCTGGTCTGTCGCTTATTCGATTGAGGGTATCCGGGACTGGCTGTTTGCGCAGACCAAAGAGTAGAGGAGAAACAACTGAACAGTTATCATACAGGAGGAAACAGCGGAGCTGCTGCGGGAATGGTTAAGAAAAATTCCTGCAGCAGCCTGTTTTTTCCGGCGTTTTCACGAGAGGCATATGGGCCAGAAGGCTTTTTACCGGGGGATGCCGGCTATAAACAGAAGAGAGGGATGAAAAGCATTGACGATCCGGCCATGGAACGGTATGATATGGTATGTGACGTAAGCGATTCATTGCTTACTATGTGACTGAATATCGGAAACAAGACGCGGGTTTTTCGTAATCAATGCGGGAACCGGACGGAGGAGAGGGCATGAAGAGATTAAAAAAGCATCCTGTAAGAAAAGCTTTATTTTTTTGCGGAATTCTGCTTCTGATTTATATTGCGGCATTTACAGTGCCCTATATTCCCCACAGGCAGGTTCCACAGGCGTTCCGGACAGCTTTTTCCGGACAGGATGTTTATGGAAATGGTGTGGGACCGGAGCGGGTTGCCTATATTGAGGATAATCTGGAGGCATTGCTGCTGCGGTTCAGCATGATGGAAGAAGCCCGGGAGGAGCTGATTCTGTCTACCTTTGATTTCCGTTCAGATGAATCCGGAAAGGATATCATGGCAGCCCTGATTCATGCCGCTGACCGGGGCGTTCAGGTGCGGGTGATCATTGACGGCTTCAGCGGCTTTCTGTCCGTGCAGGGAGACCCTTATTTTGCGGCTTTGGCCGGACATGAGAATATTGAGGTACGTATTTATAATCCGGTGGATTTTTTTAAGCCCTGGAAGATGCAGGCCAGACTTCACGATAAATATCTGATTGTGGATGATAGCATGTATCTGCTGGGCGGACGGAATACGTATGATCTGTTTCTGGGCGAGTATTCGGAGACGCCGAATATTGACAGAGAGCTGCTGGTGATCCGGGAGGAAGGAAGCAGTCTGAAATCTTCGGAAAAAGCGGAAACCGCCAGCTCGTCTCTTGAACAGGTGCGGGCATATTTTGAACGGGTATGGGTGCTTCCGGACAGCCGGGATCTGGTGTGCAGGCAGGGGACAGAAGAGATCCGGAACTGTCAGGAGGAGCTGAAAGAACGTTATGAGATAATGAAAACGTGTTATCCTTCTGCCTGGGAGGAGAAGGACTGGCGGGAGCTTACCATGGAAACAAGAAAGGTTACCCTGCTGTCAAACCCTGTTGAAGCCTGCAATAAAGAACCGCTTATGTGGTATTGCCTCACAGAGCTGATGAAAACAGGAGATCAGGTCACCATTTATACGCCTTATATTATCTGCGGAACGGAAATGTATGAGGATCTGGAAGAGGTGTGCCGGACCGTTTCTTCACTGGAGATTTTTACCAATGATGTATCGAGCGGCGCCAATCCCTGGGGCTGTACCGATTACATGAATCAGAAGGAGAAGATCTGGGCCACCGGGGCAAGGGTTTATGAATACCTGGGCCAAAATTCAAATCATACAAAGGTGATGATCGTGGACGACCGTCTGAGTGTGGTTGGCTCCTATAATATGGATATGCGCAGCACTTATCAGGATACGGAGCTGATGCTGGCTGTCGATTGTCCGGAACTGAATGCGATCATCCGGCAGCAGGCAGAGCAGGATAAAACCTACAGCCGGATAATGGTGAACGGAGCTTATCAGGCCGGTGAAAACTATCAGCCTGTGGAAGAAAGTACAGGTAAGCGTATTTTTTATGCAGTTTTTCGGGTATTGATCCGTCCCATCCGTCGGTTCCTTTAATTTTTGTAACTGTTCAGAGCCAGGCAAAATCGACGGCAGGCTCATTTGTCGGGCATCTCATTTTATAAAATAAATGTAAAAGGCCTGTATTTTTAAGGCTGCTTTTGAAATTTTATTTGGCGGATACGCCACACCGACGAAATGTGAAGCATTTTGGAGATAAGAGAACATGGACCGGAAAGAGAGTAAATGGGATAAACTGCTGAAAATCAAAACTTCAGGAAGGGATGATTCCGGGGCTGACCAGTATCGGTACCCCTATGAACCCACACCCTACTGTGTATTGGAGCGGCTGGCCTTCAGCGGATATATCGGGAAGAAAAATATATTGATTGATTACGGATGCGGGAAGGGCAGAGTGGACTTTTTTCTGTCCTATCAGACGAGATGCCGATCGGTGGGGATTGAGTATGATGCCAGAATTTTTGACAGCGCAGCGGAAAATCAGCGTTCTGCAGTGTCTGCGTGCCGGACGGTGTTTTTTCATCAGAAGGCGGAGGAGTATCCGGTTCCCGGCGAAGCGGATCGATTTTATTTCTTTAATCCGTTTTCTGTTGAAATTCTGCGAAGCGTGTGGGAACGGATCCGGGAGTCCTATTATGAAAATCCACGGGAAATGCGGTTGTTTTTTTATTATCCGTCGGATGAATATGTTTCCTGGCTGATGACTGTGGAGGAATTAAACTTTCTGGATGAAATGGACTGCAGAGATTTATTCGAGGGAGAAAATCCAAGAGAGCGGATCCTGATTTTCGGAATCGAATGAGCGTTGATTTTGAAAGTGCGAAGCAGGGGGAAATTGGCGGAAGGCTCTTATGCCGGGCAATTCATAAAATGATACCAGGGGTCTTCTCAAAAATGGTCAACGGAGTATAATAGAAATTGTCCGAAACGGTCAACAGAACACGGTGGAAATGATTTGAGACGGTCAACGGAATCCGGGAAGGGATTCCGAGGGGAGGGTGGAGATGTGAAAGATGAATGAGAAATTTTTTTCGCTGCCTCCGGAGAAGCAGCAGGCGATTCTGAATGCCGGATATCGGGTGTTTTCGAAAAATTCCTATAAGAAGAGTCCGATGCAGGAAATTGCCGATACCGCCGGAATCAGCAAATCGCTGCTGTTTCATTATTTTCAGAATAAGCGGGAGCTGTATCTGTTTTTGTGGAAACACTGTGCGGAGGTCACCATTCAGTATCTGACGGAATATGGATGCTATGAGCAGACAGATCTGTTTGAGATGATGTACCGCGGAATGCGGGCCAAAATTCATATTATGCATGAAAACCCTTCTATGGGGGCTTTTGTGATAAAAGCATATTATGAAGAGGATCCGGAGGTTCGGCCGGCTGTTCAGGAAATCTATCGCAAATGCAGAGATTATAAAGCGAAGGAGACTCTGAACAATCTGGATGCAGAGCAGTTTATTCCCGGATTGGATGTGCAGATGATGCATCAGGAAATGTATCTGGCATCCGAAGGGTTTCTCTGGGAACTGATGCGGAAGGGACCGGTTGACGTGGAGAAGATGGAAGCGGGTTTTGAAAGGTTATTGGAATTTTGGAAAAAATTATATCTGAGGAAGGAAAAGGGGGATGAAAATGAATGCGGTTGAGATCAGAGGGCTGACGAAGTTTTACGGGAAATCCAGGGGAATTGTGAATCTGGATCTGACTGTGGCGGAAGGAGAGTTCTTTGGATTTATCGGACCTAACGGGGCGGGGAAAAGTACGACGATCCGTACCCTTCTGGGGCTGATTCAGAGCAGCGGCGGCAGTGCGGCAATTTTCGGGAAGGATATTCGTACAAAGAAAAAGGAAATTCTGGAGGAAGTGGGATATCTGCCTTCGGAAGCGATTTTTTATTCCGGGATGCGGGTCAGAGAGGTCCTGAAGCTTTCTGCGGATCTGCGGAGAAAAGACTGCCGGAATGAGGCGAAAAAGCTGTGTGAAAGGCTGGATCTGGACACTGGGAAAAAGGTGGAGGAGCTGTCTTTTGGAAACCGCAAAAAGGTGGGCATTGTCTGTGCGCTTCAGCACAATCCGCGTCTGTGCATTCTGGATGAGCCAACAAGCGGGCTGGATCCGCTGATGCAGCGGGAGTTTTTTGATATTCTGAAGGAGCGCCATGCCGGAGGAACCACGATTTTTCTGTCTTCCCATATTCTCTCCGAGATTCAGCGGAACTGTACCAGAGCGGCAATTATCCGGGAGGGAAAGCTTGTTGCCTGTGACAGTGTGGAAGCGCTCTCTCAGACCAATGCAAAGAGAATCCACATTCAGGGCGAAACGGATCTTTCTTCGCTTTCCGGCATCCGGGATCTGCAGAAGCAGGAGAACGGGATCAGCTTTCTCTATGGCGGTGATATTAACCAGCTTCTGCAGGCGCTTGCGAAACAGCGGATACAGGATCTGTCCATATCGGAGCCGGATCTGGAGGAGATTTTCATGCATTATTATCTGGACGGAGGTGCGGAAAAATGACATTGATCAGACACGAATTAAGGCAGAGCCGGATTTCCCTGGCGGTCTGGACGGTATCCATCGGTTTTCTGATTGCCGTCTGTATTTTTCTGTTCCCGGAAATGAAGGGCGAGATGGACGGGATCAGCAGTATGTTTGCTTCTATGGGAAGCTTTACTCAGGCATTTGGGATGGATAAGATTAATTTCGGAACGCTGACCGGCTTTTATGCTGTGGAGTGCGGCAATATTCTGGGACTTGGCGGAGCGTTCTTTGCGGCTCTGTGTGCGGTATCTGTCCTTGAAAAGGAAGAAAAGGAGCATACGGCAGAATTTCTGCTCACGCATCCGGTGAGCCGTGTTCAGATTCTGACGGAAAAGCTCATCGCTGTGATGCTGCAGATTATCCTGATGAATGCGGTGGTCTATATCCTTTCTGTGGGCTCCATTGCCCTGGTGGGGGAATCCATTCCCTGGAAGGAGATTACGCTTCTGCACCTGGCTTTTCTGCTTCTGCAGATTGAGATTGCCGGAATCTGTTTCGGGATTTCCGCTTTTCTGCGCAGAGGAAGTATTGGAATCGGACTCGGAGTTGCGATTCTCCTGTACTTTTTGAATCTGATTGCAAATATTTCGGATCAGGCAGAATTTTTGAATTATTTCACACCCTTTGGCTATGCGGACGGCGCGGAGATTATGGCGAATGTCCGGCTGGACGGCGGGTTGATTCTGCTGGGGATGGCCTATGGTCTCTGCGGGATCGCGGCAGCTTACGTGAAGTATTCGAAGAAGGATATTGTATAATGAGCGAACCCGAATCGGGCAGAATGCGTAGATATGCGAATTGGGAATTTATGAAAAAGGAGCTCCCGGAAAGAAAATGGATTTCTTTCCGGGAGCTTTTGAAATTCGCTGCGGGTCTGCCGGGGCCGATCCCGGACCATGCACTGGTTAAGCCAGGGATTTTCCGGTGAGCAGCTCGTAGGCCTGCAGATATTTGTTGATGGTCTTTTCCACAATGTCCTCCGGCAGAGTCCAGTCGTTGCCAGGGTTGGCTTTCAGCCAGTCGCGGGCAAACTGTTTGTCAAAGGAGGGCTGGCCATGGCCGGGTTCATAGCCTTCTGCCGGCCAGAAACGGGAGCTGTCCGGGGTAAGCATTTCGTCACCGATCACGATATTTCCGTTCTCGTCCAGACCAAATTCAAATTTGGTGTCGGCAATGATGATGCCGCGGCTCAGGGCATAGTCGGCGCATTTTTTGTACAGGGCGATGGTGCAGTCACGGAGCCTGGTGGCATATTCTTCGCCTTTGCCCGGGAAATACTTCTCCAGGTGGTCGATGCTCTGTTCAAAAGAAATATTTTCATCATGATCGCCGATTTCTGCTTTGGTGGACGGAGTATAAATCGGCTCCGGGAGCTTGTCGGATTCCTTCAGGCCTTCCGGCAGCCGGATACCGCAGACCGTGCCGTTTTCCTGATAGCTTGCCCAGCCGCTTCCGGTAATGTAACCGCGGACAATGCATTCGATGGGCAGCATGTTCAGCTTTTTACACATCATGCTGTTTCCGTCAAAACGGGGCTGACGGAAGAATTCCGGCATGTCCTTCACATCCACGGAAATCATGTGATTGGGAAGGATATCTTCAGTCAGGTCGAACCAGAATTTGGACATCTGGGTCAGAACGGTTCCCTTTTTGGTAACCGTGTTATTCAGAATCACGTCAAAGCAGCTGATGCGGTCTGTGGCAACCATAATCAGGCTGTCGCCGTTATCATAAATCTCGCGCACCTTTCCTTCTTTGACTGGCTTCATTTCTTTCATACTCATATGGACACCTCGCTGTGAAATAGATTGGATAAAGTTACAATCCTGGCATCATATTATGCTCTGTTCCTTAGTTAAGCAGATTTCCACGGAAAAATCAAGAGTATTTTCAGGAAATGTTGCGGATCCCTGCATGGATTGGCCTGCAGAATACAAGCCGGCATTTTTCGGGATAGCTGAAGTCAGCACGGTAGCGTGAATTGGACAAAAGGGGAAAGATGCTTTATAATAGGCAGATAACGGGAAGGAGGGAGAGTTTCATGAAAGAGGAACAGATGCGGTTTCTGAAAAGCTTTGATTTTCTGAGACTGGGACAGGCGGTGAACCACGGGCAGTGGCAGAGTGCCGCCATGACCCTCCGGAGAATGGAGAGTCAGGCAAAACAGGCCGGCTTTTCGGAGTTTGAACGTCCTTTTGCCGGTCTGCGGACGGCAATTCTGCGAAAGAATCCGGAGGAAGCCAAACAGATTCTGGCGCGGGTGGTCGCGAAGAGGGTTCAGTTGCTGGATGCGCAGCGGGAACCCTGGGACCAGACGGGGCAGGATCTGTAGATGGAAGCTTCAAACCGGTTTGTCCGGTGCCGGAAGAGTGGAACCGGCGTTATACGGAAGCGGCTTTTTGCAGCAGCTCCAGAAGCTCGGCCTCTGAGGAGGCACCGATCAGACTCCCTTTTACTTCTCCTTTTTCGAAAAGCTTTACTGTGGGAACGGACATAATCCGGTGGATTTGTACCAGCTCCGGAGCAGTGTCAATATCCAGCTGCGCAAAAAGATATTCCGGATGCTCCTTCTCCAGCTTTTCCAGAAGAGGATGAAGGGCACGGCAGGGACCGCACCAGACAGCATAGAAATCCAGAACCACCGGTTTCTCGGACTGTAATACGATTGTTTCGAAGTTTTCGCTGTTAATCTGCAGCATTGTTATCACACCTTTCTCTGACAGTATTTCCTGAATGGTTTTTAATTATGAATGTAATTCTGAAGCTCCGGAAGGGTTCCTTCCAGAGAGCAGCTGTAGTAAGGTTCAGCCAGGGCGGCAAAAGGAAGCACCGTTCTCATCCGGAAATTGCTGGCATCGTTTACTGAGATGGGACAAAAAGACTCCTTCTGTCCTGATGCTGTGCAGTCAGGGACGCTGGCTGAGAATATTATACGGGACTTCGGCAGAGAAATCAAGATTCGTGGCATCCGCAAAGGCTATGTGAAAACTTTGTCTCTTTCTCTGATGATTGCCGGTGCGGCGATGGTGGGATTCGGGCTTCGGGAAAACCTGGTTTTGATCTGTGCATCGGGCTTTGCTTTCTTCACCATGCTGCCCATAGCCTTTCCGGTCTGTTGGCAGATGGAACAGGCAATCGGCTTCAGATCGGTGTTGGGCGGGGAGCTGCCGTCAGCCGGTGGCTTGCGGGAATGGGCTGGTGAATCAGTCCCCGATGGTGGCCGGGGACAGCAGACGAAGATGGAAAAGTAAGTGGATTAACATTGTAAAAGTGAGAAAAACTATGTATAATGGTAACTGTTCGGGACAGGCCGAATCACTTGCTGATGAGGCTGTAAGAATGTGAATCAGGTATCATGTATTGATCACTTTGACAGGAAATGTAAGGGGTAACGGTGATGGGGAAAAGGAGAAAGCAGGAAACACTGATTGCAGTTCTGATTCCTGCGCTGGCATTTGTGCTGATGTCTGCACTGGTTCTGGCACTCTGGGAGGAGCATGATCCCACCGGCACAGAAAATCGCACAGCTGTGCAGGCAGAGCAGGGAGAAACAGAAACGGAGAAACGCAGGGTAGAACCGATTCTTGTGATTGAGACACAGGCGGCCGGAACACAGGAAGGAGCAGAGGAGACGGAATGAATATCTTTGAAATTTTGGGACCGGTAATGGTAGGTCCTTCCAGTTCTCATACAGCCGGAGCGGTCCGGATCGGACTGATGACCAGGAAGCTTCTGGGTCAGAAGCCGGTACAGGCGAAGATCGGCATGTACGGATCATTTTTAGCGACGGGAAAGGGGCATGGGACGGATAAGGCACTGATTGCCGGGCTTCTGGGAATGCATCCGGACGATATGCGGATTCCGGACAGCTTCCGCCTGGCACAGAAGGATGGATTGGTCTTTTCTTTTGAGGAGGCGAATTTGCGCAGCGCCCACCCAAATACGGTACTTCTGGAGGTGCAGGGGGATCAGGGCCGGGAACTGAGTGTGCAGGCGTCATCACTGGGCGGCGGGCGGATTATGATCAACCGCCTGGACGGGATTGACGTGAATTGTACCTGCGAGATGCCGACGCTGATTGTCCATAATATGGATCAGCCGGGCCATGTGGCAGAGGTCACATCCATGCTCTCTCATAAATCGGTGAATATTGCCAATATGTCTCTGTACCGGGATAAACGGGGCGGACGGGCAGTGATGGTGGTGGAGACGGATCAGGATATTCCGGAACAGGCGCTGAAGTGGCTGGAGCATCTGGAAGGGATTCTGAAGGTTACGTATATTAATGTGGGAGGAGAATTGTAGCGATGGCATTTGGAAGTCTGGATGAGATCCTGCACATGTGCACGGAGAAAGGGATTCCTTTCTGGAAAGCCGTTTTGCGGGATGATATGAATGAGAGAAATGTATCTGAGGAGGAATCCCGCAGGCAGATGGAAGAGCTCTGGGATGCCATGCTGCTGGCTGCCTCTCTCTATGATCAGAAGCTTCAGTCCCGGAGCGGGCTGGTAGGCGGAGATGGCGGGAAGATGCAGGCCTATCTGGAAAAAGAGGAGCCGTTAAGCGGGCCCTTTGTAGGGAAGGTGATTGCCGGAGCTCTTCAGATGGGAGAGTCCAATGCCTGTATGAAACGGATTGTGGCGGCGCCCACCGCCGGCGCCTGCGGCGTTCTTCCGGCTGTGCTGGTTCCCTGCTTTATGGAAAAAAAGGCTGGCCTGGATGAGATTACCCAGGCATTGTATGTGGCAGCCGGGATCGGACAGGTGATTGCCGTGCGGGCTTCTATTGCGGGAGCCTCCGGGGGCTGTCAGGCGGAAATCGGCTCTGCCAGCGCTATGGCTGCGGGAGCTTTGGTACATGTCCGGGGCGGGAGCCCTCGGCAGATTGCCCATGCCTCTGCTATGGCAATGAAAAATCTGCTGGGACTGGTCTGCGATCCGGTGGCAGGCCTGGTGGAAGTCCCCTGCGTGAAGAGAAATGTTGTTGGTGCCGTCAATGCCCTGGCTGCTGCGGATATGGCGCTGGCAGGTATTGAGAGCCGGATTCCGCCGGATCAGGTCTTTGATGCCATGAAAGAGGTTGGTGACCGGATGGTTACGGAGCTGAAGGAGACCGGTGAGGGCGGCCTGGCGGGGACGCCTGCGGGAAGGGAGATTGCGGCCCGCATAAAATAGAACGGGCCCGGTGAGTGCTGATGCGGCGGGGGAGGACGCAACCCCGCCTGAACAAAATTGAAAGAAAACACTTGACATTCCCCGTTATTCTATGGTAAACTGTACGAGCGAATGGAAGTAGGTCTTTTTTTTATGCCTAAAATCAACAGTATTACGCAAGCTGTTAGCAAAAAATCAAGAAGGCGAGGTGGAAGTTGTGCGCGTTAGAGTTACATTGGCATGTACAGAATGCAAGCAGAGAAATTACAATACGACCAAGGATAAGAAAGCCCATCCCGAAAGAATGGAAACCAAGAAATATTGTAGATTCTGCAAGACACACACATTACACAAAGAAACGAAGTAATCGGCAGCGTTAGACGAAGGAGTTCAAAATGGAAGAATCAAAAGGAAAAAAGGCTCCCAAAAAGAACTGGATTGATGGTCTGAAGTCCGAATACCGGAAAATTATCTGGCCGGACAAGACCGATCTGGCTAAACAGACCGCAGCCGTAGTCGTAGTTTCTGCCGTACTGGGTGTTATTATTACGATGATCGACTTTGCAGTGCAGTATGGCATTGATTTCTTAATGAAGTAAGGACAAAAGGTGAGAATATGGCAGAAGCGAGCTGGTATGTAGTCCATACCTATTCCGGGTATGAGAACAAAGTAAAAGCCAACATTGAAAAGACCATTGAAAACAGACATCTGGAGGATCAGATTCTGGAGGTTCGGGTTCCCATGCAGGATGTTGTGGAAGTGAAAAATGGCGCCAAAAAACAAGTCCAGAAAAAAATGTTTCCGGGCTATGTGCTTCTGAACATGGTCATGAACGACGACACCTGGTATGTTGTAAGAAATACCAGAGGTGTTACAGGGTTTGTAGGACCGGGATCCAAGCCCGTGCCTCTTACGGATGAAGAAATGACGTCTCTGGGATTCTGCCCGACCGAGATGGAGGTTGACTTCGATGAAGGCGACAGCGTAACGGTTACCGGTGGTGTCTGGAAGGATACCGTGGGTATTATCCAGACGATGAATCACAGTAAGCAGACCGCTACCATCAATGTTGAACTGTTTGGTCGTGAAACGCCAGTAGAAATCAGTTTCACAGAAATCAAAAAAATGTAACAGCAAAATACCGGCAGGCCTATTCGCAGCTTACCGGTTCAGTGGGAGGGAAACCCCCGCCAATACCACATAGGAGGTGCCTAAAATGGCAAAAAAAGTAACAGGCTATATTAAATTACAGATCCCGGCTGGAAAGGCAACACCGGCTCCGCCAGTAGGTCCGGCACTTGGTCAGCATGGTGTTAACATCGTACAGTTTACGAAGGAGTTCAATGCGAGAACAGCAGATAAGGGAGACCTGATCATTCCGGTTGTTATCACTGTTTACGCAGACAGAAGCTTCAGCTTCATCACCAAGACTCCGCCTGCAGCAGTTCTGCTGAAGAAAGCTTGCAACCTGAAAACCGCTTCCGGCGTTCCGAACAAGAACAAAGTAGCAAAGATCAGCAAAGACAAAGTACGCGAGATCGCTGAAATGAAAATGCCGGATCTGAACGCAGGCAGCATCGAAGCAGCCATGAGCATGATCGCAGGTACTGCAAGAAGTATGGGTATCGTTGTTGAGGACTAATCAGCAGCATTACCGCATTCGCAAGGTAAACAATACGAGAACGTGGGAGGGATATTCCCGCAAACACCACCAGGAGGTTATTTAATATGAAAAGAGGAAAGAAATACGTTGAGGCTGCAAAGGCCGTTGACCGCGCAACCGCATACGAAGTTCCAGAAGCTATGGCTCTGGTAAAGAAAGTAGCTGTAGCAAAATTTGATGAAACCATTGAAGCTCATATCAGAACAGGCTGTGATGGACGTCACGCTGATCAGCAGATCCGTGGTGCAGTTGTACTGCCTCATGGTACCGGTAAATCTGTACGTGTCCTGGTATTCGCAAAGAACGCGAAGGCTGATGAAGCTCTGGCAGCAGGTGCTGAATACGTAGGAGCAGAAGAACTGGTTCCGAAGATTCAGAACGAAGGCTGGCTGGATTTCGACGTAGTTGTGGCAACCCCGGATATGATGGGTGTTGTAGGTCGTCTGGGTCGTGTACTTGGTCCCAAGGGCTTAATGCCGAACCCGAAGGCCGGTACGGTTACCATGGACGTTACCAAGGCTGTAAAAGATATCAAAGCTGGTAAGATCGAATACAGACTGGACAAGACCAATATTATCCATGTGCCAATTGGAAAAGCTTCCTTCACAGAAGAGCAGTTAAGCGACAACTTCCGTACGCTCATTGAAGCAATCATGAAAGCAAGACCCAGCACCCTGAAAGGTCAGTACTTAAAGAGCATTACCATTGCTCCGACCATGGGCCCGGGCGTAAAGCTGAACACAGCAAAATTTGCGTAAAACCATAGAAAAAGAAGCCGATGCAGATCAGAGGATTTTCTCTGTGAGCAGCGGCTTCTCTTTTATTTGTGAGGCAGACCATCGGGAAGAACAAAGGAAACGCAGGTTCCCATTCCTTTTTTGCCCTGAATATGAAGGGCGCATTCCGGCCCGTATTGGAGAGTCAGACGTCGGTTTACGTTGGTAAGGCCGATGTTCTGGCTTTTTTCGTCCTGAATGTGCTCATAAAGCTTTCGGATTTCATCGCGGTCCAGACCGATTCCACTGTCGATGACGACAAAATGTATCAGCGCGTTCCGGCGGTAAATCCGCACTTTGATGTATCCGGTCTCGGACAGAGAGGCGATTCCGTGACTGATGCTGTTTTCCACCAGAGGCTGCAGAATCAGGCGCTGTACCTCCAGATTCATCAGTTCCTCCTCCACTTCGTAATAGATAATAAACTGCTTCCCGTAGCGCATCTTCTGGATTTCAATATATTTTTTCAGATAACTCAGTTCGTCTCTGAGGGTTACGGCTTTGCCGGGGTCCTCCAGGGAATATTTCAGGATATCCGACAGATTCTGGATCATCCGGTTCAGAATGCCGGGCTTCCCGGTCAGCTCCAGCGCCTTGAAGTCCAGGGACTGCAGGGTGTTAAAGAGAAAATGCGGGTTGATCTGAAGCTGAAGAGCGGCTTTTTCGGCGATTTCCTGCTTATACTGCTTTTCCGAGAGCTGCCGCTGGAGATAGGTGGATTTCAGGAAAACCTGGATAACGTTGTCCAGAATCACATCGTATTCATCCTGAACACCAACCGCATGGCTGGCAGGAGGAATTCCTTTTTCCGCATTATCAAAGGTCTGGATAATGTCATCGATTTTCTGAAAGTTCCGTTTGGTGGTGATATAGGCCAGGAACAGCGTAATCAGGCAGTTGCAGACCGTAGCTCCCAGCAAAAAAAGCAGGGGCGCGTACTGTTGGGCCAGAAGCTGTTTCTGTGGAATCAGAGCCAGGAAAGAAATATGAAAGTCTTCATTCTGACGGAGCTCGCAGAAATAGCGCATTTTTCCGACTGTGATCCAGGTGTGGTTCAGGGAAAGCAGGTCAGCCTGGTCCAGATATGCCTGAAAGGTTTCTGTCAGAGGCCGTCCGGAGCTGTTGGAACCCAGGATCTGATTCCGGGCATCACAGACGTACAGGAATTCATTGTTGACGGAAGTACTGGTGTCAAGGGTATGTTCAAAGGCATCGATGTCAATATTGACAATAATGACGCCGGAAATATTGCCCATCCGCTGATAGACAGAAATATACCGGGTAGGCGGAAGATAGGAATATTCCTCAAATTCCCGGCGGGTAATCCAGAGCTTGGTATCCGGATTCATGGACTGATAACGGGAAAACCAGTCCTGATCCGTGCTGGCATCGATGCCCAGAAAGCCCAGGGAGGTGGAAAAGAAATCCGTAAAACCATCCAGATACAGATAAATGGAATCAATGTATTCGTGGGCCTGAGCCACGCTTCCCAGCATGACCCGGATACTGTTCAAAAGCACCACATCAGAATAGGTGAAGGTGTCATGCTGGAAAAATTTTTTCAGGGAGAGCACCAATCTGGGATTGTAGGTCAGAAGCTCGTACTGGTAAGCAGAGGTGCTGACCGCGTTGTTCAGATTTTCGTCCACCCGTACCAGGGTGTTGGCAGATTCCGTGGTGAGGGCGCTCATGGAGTTCCGGTACTGGATTCCCAGGATAAAGCAGGTGAGGATCAGGATGGGAATCATCATGATCAGGAAAAAGGATTTAAAACGCTTCAGAAAAAATCTTCGCATGGTCATAGGCGACACCTCTTCAGGACAGGTTTTTCTCGCGGAATTCCCGGGGGGACATCTGATAATACTGCTTAAAAGCCCGGGAGAAGTTTTTCGGATTGTCATATCCGATCTGATCCGCAATCTCATAATGTTTGTAGGAAATATCCAGAAGAAGCTCCGCCGCCTTGCGCATCCGGATGCCGTTTAAATATTCGGCAAAGCCCACGCCGGATTTTTCCTTGAATATTTTGGAGAGGTAATTGGGGCTTAAATTTACCTGGGAGGAGGCTTCCTCCAGAGTAGCAGTCCGGTAATTTTCCTTCAGATAATCACAGACTTTGGAAATAATCTTCCCATAGTAAGCAGAACCGCCTTCAGGCTGGGCAGCGGGCTGGACATGATATTTCTGATCCAGCTGCTGGCGGATATTTTCAAAGCAGGCATACAATTCCTCATATTTAATGGGCTTCAGCAGATAGTCCGAGGCATGATTCAGAATGGCAGTGCGCATGTACTGAAAATCCTGAAAGCCCGTGAGAAACACGTAAATGATCTCGGGATAGTCCCTGGCCAGATGACTGCTCAGCTCCAGGCCGTTCATGACAGGCATGCGGATATCCGTGAGAACCACATCGGTGGGATGGTCTTTCAGGTAATCCAGAGCAAGCTGTCCGTTGGGAAACAGCCCGGTGATTTCAAAGCCGTTCTGCTTCCAGGGAAACAGATTGGCAATGCCTTCGCGGATTTTCGTTTCATCATCCACAATGATTAAAGAGTACATAATATTCCTTCTTTTCAATAGAAAATGGTATCTGTTCAGTACCTTCACAGATACGATTCGCAAACCCATGTAAATCGACGAAAACATTCGCAATTCGCTCATTTTTCTGCGAAAAATGGCTGCTTGCTCATGTTTTGCGGGCCCCATAGACATGAAAATCCATGCGGGCATGGATTTTTATGTCCATTTGGCCCTTGGCTCATGATATAAGTGATTCAGCAAATGAGCCTATCGTCGATTTTCCGTGCTTCGCACTTCTAAAATCGACGAAAACATTCGCAATTCGCTCATTTTTCTGCGAAAAATGGCTGCTTGCTCATGTTTTGCGGGCCCCATAGACATGAAAATCCATGCAAGCATGGATTTTTATGTCCATTTGGCCCTTGGCTCATTTTATTATACATGGAGAGGGGAAGTTTTGTAAATGTGAGGATAAGAAATGAATACTTTTTGTAATTTAAGAAGACTTTGGAAATATTCCCATAAAAAATGAAGAAAAATCGTTTCTCAAAGGATTGGAAAAGGAAGGCGGATTTTTTAAAATAAGAGCATAAAAAAGGTACGGACTGAGCAGATACGTACCGAAAATCAAAAGGAGGATTTGATATGAAGAAACGAGTATTATCCCTGGTGCTGGCAGGCATTTTGTCTGTTACCACACTGGCAGGTTCCACCGTTGTTCTGGCAGAGGAGGAGCATGAGCCGGTAACCCTTCGCTTTATGTGGTGGGGCGGAGATGAGAGAAACGAAGCTACCGTTGAAGTCATCAATATGTTTGAAGAGAAATATCCCTGGATTACCATCGAGCCGGAATTCAGCGGAAGTGACGGCTATCAGGAAAAACTGTCCACCGCTCTGGCAGGCGGACAGGCTGCGGATGTGATTCAGAACGGTCCGGGCTGGATGCCGGAATTCGTCAGCAAGGGAGATTTCTTTATTGATTTCAATGAATATACCGATATCATGGATCTGAACGGATTTGATGAGGAATATCTGAAAAACACCGGGTATTACAATGACAAACAGGTTGGGCTTCCCAGCGGTATTGCGGTTCAGACGCTGCTGGTAAACAAAACCCTGGCAGATGAGATCGGCCTGGAATTTACCGAGGATCTTTCCTGGGATGACCTGATCGAAATGGGCAAAAAGGTACAGGAATATGACAGCAACCTGTATCTGCTGAATCTGGATTCCAGCATTCTGATTACCCATGTGTTCCGTCCGTATTATATGCAGCTTTCCGGAAAGCCCTTTATCGATGACGAGACGAAGGCCATGAGCGGCGACGAGGAAATCCTGAAAACCGTTCTGTCCTACATTGAGTCCCTTTATACCAATCATGTGACTCAGCCGGCAGGAGACAGCGCAACCTTTAAGGGTTCCACCCAGACCAATCCCAAGTGGATCAACGGAGAGTTCGTATGTGCCTTTACCAATTCTTCTCAGATCGACATTATGACCTCTGCCAATCCGGATACAGAGTATGAAGTAGTGGCCCTTCCCCATGTGGCAGATGCCAAGGATGACGGCTTCTACGCAAATCCGCCCCAGCTCATGTGCGTAAACAAAGACAGCGAGCACGTGGAAGAAGCGGTGATGTTCCTGGATTTCTTCTTTAATGATAAGGAAGCAGCTGCGGTTCTCCGGGATCTGCGTTCCGTACCGCCTACCAGCTATGCGAGAGAGGTCTGCGAGGAGCAGAACCTGATCAGCGATCTGGTGAATAAAGCGGTTGAATATGGACTGAGCCAGAATGGTACCAATGAAATGGGACTTACCACCGACTCTGAGGTTGAAGCCTGCATCAATACCATGATTGAAAGCATCATGTACGGAGAGAGCACTGTGGAAGAATCCGCAGCAGACGGAATCTCCACACTGGATTTCATTCTTTCCGAAAAATAATCAGACCAGGGCTGCCACCCTTTGGGGGCAGCTCTTTTTTTCTCAAAGGAAAGACGTTGAACCAAAACGGGAATTCGAAGAAAGGCGAGAACAATGCAGAAAGTAAAAGTAAGAAAATACCGGAAAAGGGACTATATGGGGCTGGTGTATATTTCTCCGTGGGTTGCAGGCTTTTTGCTGCTGCAGCTGTACCCCTTTGTAAGCTCCTTCCTTTATTCCTTTACCGACTATAAATTTTTTAATGAACCCTCCTTCGTGGGACTGAAAAACTACATCCGGCTGTTTACCCTGGATCCGGAGTTTTATAATTCCCTGAAGGTGACGATTATTTATACCCTGATTACCGTTCCCGGAAAGCTGATCATGGCACTGTTTATCGCAGTTCTTTTAAACCGGGATGTGAAAGGAATCGGCGTGATTCGTACCGTTTATTATCTGCCTTCCCTGTTCGGCGGCAGTGTGGCAGTGGCGATCCTGTGGAAAATCCTGTTTATGAGTGACGGCGCCATCAACAACATTCTGTCCTTTTTCCACCTGCCCACTGTGCAGTGGCTGGGAGATCCCCAGGTATCCCTGATTACCATTTGTATGCTGGAGATCTGGCAGTTCGGTTCTTCCATGGTGATGTTTCTGGCGGCTCTGAAGCAGGTTCCCGCATCCCTTTACGAGGCGGCTTCCATCGACGGCGCGGGCGGAGTGAAGAAATTCTTCTCCATCACTCTGCCTCAGATTACACCGATTATTTTCTTCAATCTGATCATGCAGACCATCACGGCTCTTCAGAACTTTACTTCAGCCTTCGTAGTAACCGGAGGCGGCCCGAACAAGGCCACGTATGTATTGGGCATGAAGCTTTATACCGACGCTTTCGGCTATTATAAAATGGGCTATGCCTGTGCCACATCCTGGGTGATTTTTGCCATGGTTCTGGTGGTGACGCTGCTGTTGTTCCGGTTCTCGTCCGGCAAAATTTATTATGAAGACGGCGGAGATTTTTAGGAGGTGAGAGAATGCGCAGAAAAAGAAAAATCAACAAGGTGCTGCTTTATATTCTGATTGCAGCCGTTGGAATTGTGATGATGTATCCCCTGGTGTGGATGTTTTTTGCAACCTTTAAGGATAACAGTGAAATTTTCGGAACGCTGAAGCTTTTTCCCAGCTCCTTCAGTCTGGATGCCTACATTCAGGGCTGGAAGGGCATCGGAAAATATTCTTACGCGAAGTATTTCCTGAATACGTTTCTGATCGTGATCCCGGTGACCTTTCTGACCCTGGTATCCTGCGCCATTGTAGCCTATGGCTTTGCAAGATTCCGCTTTCCTTTTAAAAAGATCTTTTTTGCCATCCTCATCGGAACTCTGATGCTGCCCAATACGGTGATTATCATTCCGCGTTACATGATGTTCAGCAAGCTGGGATGGCTGAATACGTATCTGCCCTTTTACGCGCCGGCGATCCTGGCCTGTTATCCTTTCTTTATTTACATGCTGGTTCAGTTTATGCGGGGACTTCCCAGGGAACTGGACGAATCCGCCTATATTGACGGATGCGGAACCTTCCAGTGCTTTACGCGCATTTTGCTGCCGCTGCTGAAACCTTCCCTGTTTTCCGCTGGACTCTTCCAGTTCATGTGGACCTATAATGACTTTATGAATCCGCTGATTTTTATCAACAGTGTGGAAAAATATCCTATTTCCCTGGCACTTCGGACAGCCATTGACTCTGAAGCCAATATTCAGTGGAATCAGCTGATGGCCATGGCCTTCTTATCCGTTGTGCCTCTGATTATCCTGTTCTTCCTTGGACAGAAATATTTTGTGGAAGGAATTTCCACCAGCGGACTGAAGGGATGAGAGAGCAGCGGGAAGAAAGGATTTTTTGCGCGGACCGGACGGAATGCGCAGGAACACTGTGAAGGGAGAGAAAAACGATGGTAAGACAATGGATTGTACAGCAGGGAGAAGGATATACCCTTCCTTATCCCGCGAATTCCTGGGAGGATGGAATCCTTCTGGGGAACGGAACCATGGGCGCATCCGCCCTGGGCGGAGCAGCGGAAGAAACGCTGACTTTGTCCCATGAAAGACTGTTTGCTCCCGTGGATGAGCAGGTGACTCCCATTCCCATGGCAGAGAGGCTGCCAGAGATCCGCAGCCTCCTGGATGCGGGAAAAGCCCGGGAAGCCACGGAACTGATTGTGGATATGTATCAGAAAAAGGAGGGGCTGTCGGAAAAGCTGTGGACGAATCCTTTTTTTCCTGCCGCAGATGTGCATATCCGGACGGAAAATGCCGGAATTTATGAAGAATATCAGCGCTCCCTGACCTTTGCCACCGGTGAGGGAAGGGTGCGCTATACGGCGGGGCAGACTGGCTTTCAGAGAAATTATGTTCTGTCCAGGGCCGATCACTGCCTTGGAATTCTGCTTTCTTCCGATGGTCCGGCATCCTATCAGATTTCCCTGGCCCGAACGCCTTATCAGAAAAATGGTATGCATGTGAACAAAAAAATGTTCCCGGAAAGCGGAGGAGAGCCGTTTTTCCTTCCGGAAATCCGGATGCGGGAACGGGGGCTCTGGTATCTCTGCGGTTATAACGGAAAAAAGAAAGGGTATGGAATTGTACTGTGTCTGACCGGAATCAACGGTGCCGGAGAGAGAGGCGCCAGGTCGGAAGAGGACAGGGAAGAGAGCAGAAACAGGAAGCCGGAAATGGACGACAGGGAGGGCGGCTGCCGGGTGACGGCAGAGGGGACCCAGAGCCTGCGGCTTCGGGGATGCCGGGAAGCCCTGCTTCTGGTTTCCGTTTTTCCGGTGGAAAATATGGAAAAGGAAGAACTGTGGGAGGAGGAAGAAAAACGCCTTCTGAGCCTGGGAAAGCCGGGGGAAACACCGAGGGAACAGTACCGGAGGCTTCTGGAAAACCATGTGCAGATTCACGGAGAACGGTACGGACGCATAAGGCTGGAGCTGGAAAATCCTCATCTGGAGGCCATGTTTGGCGCCGGGCGTTATGAAATCCTATCTTCCTGCGGGAAAATGCCGCCCAATCTGCAGGGCGTATGGACGGGAACCTATGATACGCCCTGGAGCAGCGACTATACCCAGAATGGAAATCTGCAGACTGCGATTCTGGCCCTGCTTCCCACCGGGGATTTTGAGGGAATGGAAAGTTATTTTGACTATCAGGAGAGTCTCCTGGAGGATTACCGGACCAACAGCCGGGTGCTTTACGGATGCAGGGGAATCCATATTCCCAGCCGGACTTCAGACAGCGGCATGGATTTCCATTTTGACCGGACCTGGCCTATGGTCTTCTGGACGGCGGGGGCAGGCTGGGCAGCCCATTTTTATTTTGATTACTGGCTTTATACCTGTGACGATGCGTTCTTCCGAAACCGGGCCCTGCCCTTTATGAAAGAGGCGGCTCTGTTCTACGAGGATTACCTGTACGAAGACGAGACAGGATTCTGGAGATTTTCGCCCTCCTATTCTCCTGAAAATACACCTTCCAACAGCGACAGTGCAGCCTGCGTAAACGCTACCATGGACATCTCCGTTGCCACAGAGCTGTTCCGGAATCTGATCACCGGCTGCCGGACCCTGGGAATTGAAGAAGAGTCTGTTCAGAAGTGGCAGCGTATTCTGGCAAAAATGCCGCCCTACCTGGAAAATGAGGATGGAGCCCTGAAGGAATGGGCAGATCCGGGGCTTGCGGATGAATATGACCATCGGCATTCTTCCCATCTGTATATGCTGTACTATGATCTTCCGGCAAAGGAAAAGCCGGAGGTGCTGGCTGCGGCAAAGAAAGCCTATGAGATCAAAATGGAACGGAAGAAAAAGGAGCAGGGGACCATGGCCTTCGGCCTGGTTCAGGCAGGAATGGCAGCTGCCCATCTGGGCGACGCGGCCATGACGGAGGTAATGCTGAAAAGTATGGCGGAGAATAACTATTACCGCACCTATGCGTCCTCTCATGATTACGGCCCCAGCATTTTCAATGCGGATATCAGCGGCGGCGTGCCGGCTCTGATACTGGAGTGTATTGCCCAGTGCTCCCCTCTGACAGATGAACAGAACCGGATTACGGAATATGAGATCCGTCTGATGCCGGCGCTGCCGAAGTCCATGGCGTCCGGCAGGGTGAAAGGACTCTGCCTGCGGGGAGGATTCCGGCTGGAGATGGAATGGAAGGATGGAGAACTGCTGTCCTGGAAGGTGGAGAACCCTTTCGGGAAGAAGTACCGGGTGAAAACGTATCTGGCTGAAAAACAGAATTGAATAAAAAGGAAAAGGTAACAGAATAAAACGTGTCTGAATTTGTCTGAGCTTTTGATAAAAAATGATTGACAGCCAATGAAACTTATGGTATATTCTTTTTCGGAAAACTGCCGAAGACAGCAGGTGCCGTATGGCATAAGGAAGAAAACGCCTGCCGAGGAAAGTTGATTCTGATTATGGAATGACTTACAAATCCTCTCTGTGTCTTGCAGAGAGGTTTTTTTTTGGCGGTACACAAATCTATAAGGAGGTGCACCAATCATGGCAAAAGTTGAACTGTAAAAACCGGTTGTGGCTGAGATCAGCGAAAGCATCAAAGATGCGCAGTCTATCATCATTGCAAGCTACAGCGGTATCACAGTAGAACAGGACACTGCTCTTCGTAAAGAGATGAGAGAAGCTGGAATCCATTACAAAGTTTATAAGAACACAATGATGAACTTTGCATTCCAGGGAACTCCCTGCGAAGCCCTGTGCAAACATCTGGAAGGACCGAATGCCATCGCGATTTCCAAAGATGATGCGACAGCTCCGGCCAGAATTCTGGCAAAACATGCTAAAACGGTAAAGACCCTGAAGCTTGTTGCAGGTGTTGTTGAAGGCGCTTACTATGATGAAGCTGGTGTAAACGCTCTGGCAGCCATCCCGTCAAGAGAAGAACTTCTCGGAAAACTGCTTGGAAGCATCCAGTCCCCCATCACAAATCTGGCCCGTGTTCTCAATCAGATCGCAGAGAACAAAGCAGAGGCTTAAGATTATTCAAAACAGCAGCCTGAGAGCTGCATGAATCATTTATGATAATAGGAGGAAAATAAAATGGCAAAATTAACGACTGCTGAATTTATTGAAGCGATTAAAGAGTTATCCGTACTGGAACTGAACGAATTAGTAAAAGCATGCGAAGAAGAGTTTGGTGTTTCCGCAGCAGCAGGTGTTGTTGTAGCAGCAGCTGGCCCGGCAGAAGCAGCAGAAGAGAAGGATGAGTTCGACGTAGAGCTGACTGAAGTTGGCCCGAACAAAGTTAAGGTTATCAAAGTTGTTCGTGAAGCTACCGGCCTTGGCCTGAAAGAAGCTAAGGAAGTTGTAGACGGCGCTCCGAAGGTTCTGAAAGAAGCTGCTTCCAAGGCAGAAGCTGAAGAGCTGAAGAGCAAACTGGAAGCAGAAGGCGCTAAAGTTACTCTGAAATAATCTGGGAAACGGATTGTGGATCTTCATCCCCATGGATGCCTGGCGACAGGTGTGCATGGGGATTTTTTTGTCTTCCGCAGGCTTTCTTGAATTCTCGGACTGGAAACGGGATGTTCCCAGTCCGGAGAATTTATGGAAAATTGACTCTTGACAGTCAGGGAGAATTGTGCTACCATGAACAATGCACTATTGTGCAAGATTATGCCCAAGGCATAAGTATGCCCAAAAGTGATTACGCAATATTGTTAGTTTTATATAGAAAGAACAGGGGTGAAATGTCAATGGAGAAAAACAGAATACGTCCGGTCAAGAGTGGCAAAAGCTTCCGTATGAGTTATTCCAGACAGAAAGAGGTACTTGAAATGCCGAACCTCATTGAGGTTCAGAAGGACTCTTATCAGTGGTTCCTGGATGAAGGACTGAAAGAAGTTTTTGACGATATCTCTCCGATTACGGACTACAGCGGCAAGCTGAGCCTGGAATTCGTGGATTTTACTTTATGTGAAGATGATGTCAAATATTCGATCGAAGAATGCAAGGAGCGGGATGCGACCTATGCGGCACCTCTGAAGGTCAGGGTGAGACTTCACAATAAAGAAAACGACGAAATCAACGAGCATGAGATTTTTATGGGTGATCTCCCGATTATGACAGCAACCGGAACCTTCGTGATCAACGGTGCCGAACGTGTTATCGTCAGCCAGCTGGTACGTTCTCCGGGTATTTACTATGCGATTACCCATGATAAGCTTGGAAAACGGCTGTTTTCCAGCACCGTGATTCCGAACCGCGGCGCATGGCTGGAATATGAAACAGACTCCAATGACATTTTCTATGTGCGTGTAGACCGAACCAGAAAGGTGCCCATCACCGTCCTGGTCCGCGCCCTTGGCTTTGGTACCAATGCAGAAATTATTGAACTCTTCGGTGAAGAGCCCAAGATTCTGGTTACCCTGACGAAGGATACGGCAGAGAGTTATCAGGAAGGTTTGCTGGAACTGTACAAAAAGATCCGTCCTGGCGAGCCGCTGGCAGTGGAAAGTGCGGAAAGCCTGATTACCAGTATGTTCTTTGACCCCAGAAGATACGATCTGGCAAAGGTTGGCCGTTATAAATTTAATAAGAAGCTGATGCTGCGCAACCGGATCAACGGCAAGACTCTGGCTGAGGATGTGGTGGATACCACCACCGGTGAGATTCTGGCGGAGGCCGGCACGGAGGTTGACCGTGCTCTGGCAGATAAAATCCAGAATGCCGCCGTTCCTTTTGTATGGATTCAGACAGAGGAGCGTAAGGTTAAGGTTATCTCCAGTATGATGGTGGATCTTTCCGCCTTTGTGGACTTTGACCCGAAGGAAGTGGGCGTTACAGAATTAGTATACTATCCGGTACTTGAAAAAATACTGGAAGAAAACGACAACGAGGATGATCTGAAGGAGGCGATCCACAAGAACATCCACGAGCTGATTCCGAAGCATATTACCAAGGAAGATATCATTGCTTCCATTAACTATAAC
>JAXEJQ010000029.1:0-35726 GCA_034101475.1 Candidatus Limivivens sp. | reverse complement strand
GTGGTTTTATGACTGATTGACCCGCCCCAATATGAGGATAAAAGTGGGACGAATGTCCCACGATATCCGAATATTGGGCAGGATTGTGGGAGTGCGAAGCACGGAACAATCCGTATGGCATCTTTTGACCCCAACATCATCATATTATTCTACTACAACACCCTTCTGCAGCATTACATTGGCATACAGTGCTTTCTCACTGGTGGCAACGATGCAGTAAGCCGTTTTTGCTTCCTCATAAAATGCGAAGCGTTCAATGTTTCCAACTGCCTTTTCGCCTCTCTCATCATACTTGGCAACGATTTCTTTATAGGTATCCCAGATCGGTGTCTCCACAGTATCCCCCGGCATTACCTCCATCAGGTTTACCGGATGCTCAACATAGGTATCCAGCGGAAACAGCTTCAGAATGGCATCCAGCAGCTCCGGTACCCCATGTCCGTCACAGCGGATCACAATGGCATTTTTCCCCATAGACTCAACCGGGAAATTGCCGTCTGCGATAACGATCCGGTCACTGTGTCCCATTTCACTCAGTACTTTTAAAAACTCCGGTGATAAAATCTGCGGTATTCCTTTTAACATGGTAAAATCCTCCTCATTTCTTCCTGGCGGGATCCGCCCGCTTTGTGTTTTGCCAGATATAGTATAACGCAAATTTCAGGAATTCACAATGCATGTTTTCATTTTTACTGCCACTCCATTCAAAACCCGCTCACGAGTCCTGACGCGGGATTCGGGTCTGCAAAGCAGACAAACTACGAATCCCTGCGTATCCTCGTCTCATACGGCAGCAGCCGTTCCTCCTGCCGCTCTCCATGAAGATCCTTCCAGGACACCAGCAGCTCTCTGCCGCTGTTGTTGATCACCACTGTTTTCCCGCTGTCCGGGAAGCAGGTGCATTCCGCCTCTTCCGTATCGGTCACAAAGGGAAGCTCCTCAAAGGGATGTTCGCCCGTCAGCAGCTCTGCCAGAAGCCGGGTATGGATGGGCGTTACGTTAAAGGAGGACAGATAAACGCCCCGGCCTTTTCCGAACGGATGCTCAGTCAGAAGGGGACTGCCCTCTTTCTCCAGATAAACCTTTGTATTTTTATCGGTGAGATAAAGTCCTTCTTTGTTTTTCAAATCTGCCCTGTCTGCCGCCGGGTAGGGACATTCTGCCGGGCGGACCTGCCATTTCCCATGGCAGATCCGCTCACCTCTGTCCAGATCCACCCCCAGTACATGGGCCATCCGGAAGCAGGTATCCGCTCCGGATACCGCCGAGGGTTCTCCGATTCCCAGGAAGGTTCCTCCCTGATAAACCCATTCCGTCAGCTTTTCCAGAATCTTCGGATCCCTCCAGGCGTCTCCCCCGCTCCAGGCATCTCCCTGATTTCCGGCATTCAGGATCACGTTGTATTCGGACAGGTCTTTGGATTTGATATCTTCAAAACTCAGAAAATCGGTCTCAAAGGGCAGGCCGGACAGCGCTTCGTTCACATGGATCAGATTGTGCTGCCAGGTTTCATGAAAATGGCCGGAAAGAGTCCAGCTGCGCAGACCTCCCCAATAATGGAGTACCGCGATTTTCACCGGCGCGCAGAAAGGTTTTCCGGATGCGTGCATTTTACAGATTTCCCGGAATTCGTCGCTGATTTTTTCGATATAGTCCACAAAATCCGGGAAGCCCTCCACCAGGTGGAGATAGCCTCCGAGTCCCATCCGCTCAATGGGAGCCCGCAGCAGCGCCCGCCGGACGCTTACCCAGTATTTTTTCGCGTCCAGAGCAGGATTGCCCCCTTCCATAAACGTCGGAAGTCCCCCCAGCCCCACCGGAAACAGGTAGGGATGGAGCCGGATTTCATGAGTTTCTGTTTTTACGCCGGAGCACAGCCGCACTTCAAACCCGGAGAAGACACATTTGATAATCCCGTCAAACCCAAACTGTTCAAAATCTGCCGCGTAGGGTTCAAGCCCCACCCAGCTGTCATCATAAAAGACGTAGGCTTTTTTCCCATAGCGATGGACCGTTTCGATCAGTTCTCTCCCCAGTTCCAGGCAGAATGCGTGAATAAACCGCATCCAGTCCTTCTTTTTGGATGTGGCAGGCTGATGAGTCACATGGAGCTTTCCCTGATTGATAAAATCCTCTGCCGTCATCCGGTAGCCGAACTGCTTTTCAAAAGCGGCAAGGGCCGCGTCGCTGACTGTAAAATCATAGGAAGCCCAGTCCGTAAACAGATTCCGTCTTTCCGGATCACTGCCCCAGATCCAGACAAAGTTATAAAACAGAGAGGTAAAACGCACCACATTGGTAGCAGGATGCTCCCTGCACCAGCGGTCCATCCAGTCCAGAAGATACGCTCTGGTTTCCGGATAAAAAGGCTCCACAGGCATCAGATGCTCCTTCTGCCAGCTGTTGGTCACATGATTGTACATGGAAATCTCTTCCCACACCCGATAAGCCAGAAAACTGACGCTGTAGCGGTGCCAGGGAACGGTCCGGATCTCCACACATTCCTCCTTTGGATCCCAGCTCCACTGATCTTTCGGGATCTCCGACCCCGTGGTTCGGTCATACACCTGCCAGTAGGAAAAAGCCTCCGGTGTATCGTTAACCGCGAACTGCTCCCGGAAAAACCCGTCCAGAAGGGAAACCGAAAGGGTTTCCCCGGATGCCGTTTCCGGCTCGGTGGAGAGAAAGGTCTGCTGAAGCTTGTCCCGGTTCTCTTTTGCCCAGCCATTATGTCCCCGGATAATGCAGATGGTGGAATACACATCCATTCCGGCTTCCAGAATCTCCGGGGAGAGTTCTGTGCCGTCGCTGTCCCGGACCACATCCGCTCCCCATTTCCCGGACAGCCGCAGAGTCAGCTCTTCATAGCCTGCCTCTCCCGGGATCGTAAAACGTCCTCGTTCTTTTGCCATAACTCCTCCTTTAATACAGACGAATCAGTTCTCTTGAAAAATGATTCAGCCGAACCGCGCCTTCTTTTGTCACCAGGTAGAGATCCCCGCAGCTTACCGGCTCTGTTACACCGTCATTTACCGTCGGTCCCACATAAAAGACCATATTTTCCTGTACAGCCATGGGCTCCGTCCCGAACACCTGGGGATTCTCCTGAACAGACGCACCGATACTGTGAATCATGGTCCGTCTGTCCTCCTGCATTCCCCGCTCCTTCAGGAAACCGTTGACTGTTTCGGCAATCTCCTTTAAAACCGCACCGGGCTTCAGAAGCTCTGCTGCGTAATCCTGGGCTTCCACAGCGGTTTCCCAGAGTTTCTTCGTGGATTCTGCCGGTTCTCCCAGTACATACAGCCGGGACATTCCCGCAAAATATCCGTCATTTCCAATGGCATACATCCGAATGCTCACACGGTCGCCGAAAGTTACCTTCCGTCCGGGATAGTTCAGGGGCTCTTCCTCCCTGGGTGCTCCATCCCGACAGGACACCAGCTCACAGGGCGCGCTCAGCAGGTGATCTACCCCGCCGCAGCCCAGACGATAGGCACTGTACCGCAGATCATTGACAATGTCCCGTTCATATTTCAGCGGATTGATAAAAACGCCGGCTCCGGCAAAGACCTTGTCCATCATCCGCGCATTGCTTTCCAGGATCCGGATTTCCGCCTGGCTCTTCACAGCCCGGAATGCTTCCATTTCCCGGGAAATATCCAGAATTTCAATATCCGGAATGGTTTCCTTCAAATATTCAAAAACATTCGCCCGCAGAAATTCTCCGTTTACAAGCCCGATTTTCCGGCTGTCCCCCAGCATTTCCTCTATCAGATCTGCGGAAAATCCTTCCGTGCTTCCATAACCAAGAAAACCATCCCCTTCCAGTCCCGGAGCCATGGCATAATTACGCTCTCCCTTCGCGCCCCTGGGCACCAGGCTTCCTCCGTTTACCGAAATAACGTCACCGGTTCTCCCCACGAGAATGGCTCCCTCCGAAGGGCGTCCCGGACCTTCCGTTCCGGTAAGCCAGGTTTTCCAGCCGCCTTTCATGGGACATGCAGTCAGGCACAGCCCCAGCTTCCTTTCTTCCATAAAACGGCGGACACCCCGGATTCTGCGGTCCAGCTCCTCCTGCTCCACGGTAATCAGGCACCCTGTTGATAAATCCAGCTTCATTTTTCCACGCTCCTTCCTATTCAATGACAATCAGCTCTCTGGGGATCTTGTTCTGGCGGACGCCGCCCTCTTTTGTAACCCGATAGGTATCGATGGCATACAGGTCATCGTATACCACTTTTCCGGTATCCGCTCCCCGGTCTATGCGCACATGAGGATGATTCAGATAAACCATGTTTTCCTTTAACGGAATAGTCTCGGAAGGATCGTGAAGATAGGGCTTTTCTCCCAGAACATACCCCAGGCTGTGCAGATAATTCTGCCTGTTTGTCCGGTATCCCAGACTTTCGATATATTTCACATTTTCATCAAAGATTTCCCTGATCACCGCGCCGGGTTTCAGTCTTTCGGCCGCAAAATCCTGCATTTTCAGACAGAGCTCCCAGTATTTCTGCGTCTCCCTGTCCGGCTCGCCCAGACAGAAATTTCTTCCCAGAGCAGTAAAATGGCCGCCAATGCCGTTGGATTCCAGAAGCATGAAAACCCGGTCCCCCTTCTCCACGGCCCGCTCCGGATAGGGCGCCAGCCCGGAATGATGGCAGAGAGGGCCCTTCCTGTCATTTCCGAACTGAATGGAAAAGGCCAGACATTCCTCGGTGCCGCTGCCCAGCTGATGAATCAGATATCTGGCTTCCAGGTTAATCTGCTGGATAGTTCTTCCCGGCCTGATGATGGACGGCATCGCCTCCATCACTTTTTCATGGATCACCACCGCATTTCGGATCAGCTCCATTTCCTCCGGGCTTTTCACCCCCTTCACGGCGTCCAGGGCCAGGGCAATATCCACATACTCCGCCTTTGGCGCTGCCTCCTTCAGATAGGTTTTCATCCCCTGGGTCATACTTTCCAGATGAAGAAATCCAAGCCTCTGATTCTGATAAGAATCCAGCAGCTGCCCGATGCCGTAGCCATCCAGACCCCTGACATAAACAATGTCCGGATGCACCGGTTCCGGCATCAGAAGATCCGTTGCCCGCTCCGTAAGCAGCTCTTCGGAAGGCTTTTCCCCTTTGGCAAGGAATTCGTTTCCGAACACTGCCGTAATGGGGCCTTCTCTGGGCACGATAATCACGGAGGGTGTGCGGTTTCCGATAAGCCACTGGCTGTAACCCTCCCAGAAGCCTTCCAGAACCAGAAGCACATCCGTCCCCTGCTCCTCCATCACCTTTCTGACCAGCGCAAACCGCCGCTCCATTTCTGTTTTTGAAAAGCACATGACCTTTTCATACCGGTTAATCATCGGACTGTTCTCATAATATTCCATGCGATCCATTCTCTCCTTTCCGCGGTCTCAGACAGATGGCGGCCCCTAACCGCCTCACTTCTTCGCCGTTTATCCGGGGCAGGCGGATATCCGCCACCCCCTTCGCTTTCTGCTCCTAACCGGGCAGCCGCTTCGCGGCTTCTCAGAAAGGGCCTGCGCCCTTCCCTGTTTCGGTTAAAATAAGGCTGCCGCGTGATGCGGCAGCCTCTGCTCTTTCAATTAATAAGCTGCTTTGAAGTCAGCGTCAAGAGCACTTAAGAACCCTTCGGTATCCATCTCGTCTTTCATCAGATACTCCTGAAGTCTTGCCTGGATAATTCCATAGCCGCCTCCCTGGAACTGGGTAATGTCGCCGTTGCTCCAGGACTGTCCGTTGTTCACATATTCCATCAGGTCATTGCAGGAGGTATTGAAGCTCATATCCACATCCTTGAAGGTGGAAATCTTGTTGCCGAGCTCTGCGTATTTCTGTCCGGATTCCACGGAATACATAACATCAAATACCTTCAGGCAGGCATCCAGCATTTCCGGATCCTCCGAGTTGTAGCACAGCGGGCCGGAGCCGGGCTGGGCGATCATAACGTCATCTGCGGGATCTTCGGAAACCGGCATGGGGAATGCGCTCATGGTCACATCCGGATTGATGGAGAGAACGCCGTCCATGGTCCAGGAACCGTTGGCAATCATGGCTGCCTTTCCGGTAGCTACCATATTCAAAGCTGTTGCCCAGTCTGTCGCCATGGGATCCTCAGAGAAATAATCTCTTAAGGAATAGAGAATTTCAAAGGATCTGGCATAGGCCTCATCCTCTGCGAAGCTGTCTGTCAGGCTTTCCTTGTCCGCATACCAGGTCTTGTCCGCTTCAAATCCGCCGTAGCCGCCCATGCAAAGGGTCATATAAATGGGACTCATCTGCTCCTGCAGGGTCCAGATATCGCCAAAGCCGCAGGCAAAGGGCGCGATGCCGTTTTCTTTCAGGGTATCACATACCGCATAAAGCTCTGTCAATGTGGTGGGTACCTCAAGGCCCAGCTCTGTGAAAATATCTTTGTTGTAAAACAGGCCGTAGTAGTTGGTATCCATGGGAACCGTTGCCTGGATATCACTGAATATACCTGCAGACAGCACTTCCTCCTGAATATTGGCAATCCATTCCTCACCGCTCAAGTCGTAAACATAGCCTGCATCCACATATTCCTGCACATTGAATCCGCCGAAGATGCCCGGTGCGTCATCACTGGAAATCTTGGTTTTCACGATCTGGTCAATGCTGTTGGAGGCGTAGGTCTGCATGTCAACGGTGATATACGGATACTTTTCCTCCACCGTTTCCTTCACCCATTCTGACCAGGCACTGATGCCCTCTTCATTGTAGCTGTTCAGCCAGGTAACCGTAATGGGCTCATGCTCTTCCTCCGCATAAACGGCCGCTCCTGCCGCAGATGTCAGGACAGTGCTTGCTGCCAGTAAAAAAGCCAGTTTGTTCCTTCGTTTCATAGTAATTCCTCCTTTGAAATAAATTATATAGCATGCCGCTTGTGCGGGCACTACTTTTCACTGTTTTCCAATCATTTTCTGTCACTTTTCTCATCCCTTTACGGCTCCGGCCGTAATGCCGCCCACCAGATACTTCTGCATCAGCAGAAAGAACACCAGTACCGGAATCATTCCCATGATTGCCGCCGCGAAGGCCATATTGTAATCCGACGCGTACTCCGAGAAAAAGTAAAACTGCTTGATGGTAAGAGTCCGTACCTGATCTTTCTGCAGAAGAATCAGGGAAATATTGAAATCATTCCACAGCCACATGGCGTGAAGGGCCGCAACCGTGGCCGTAATGGGCTTTAACAGCGGGAACACGATTCTGCAGAAGGACTGCAGCTGGTTGCAGCCGTCGATCCGTGCCGCCTCCTCCAGCTCCAGGGGAACGGATTTGATGAAGCCCACATACAGGAAGGTCGCATAGGCAACGCTGATGCCGGTCAGCATAATGATCATTCCCAAAAGGTTATTGATCAGTCCGATGCTCTTAAAAATTTTGTATACCGGAATCATGATGACCTGAAAGGGTATCATAATCGAGGATAAAAACACCCGGTCCAGGATTTTAAAATACGGATGCTTATGAAGATTTCGGGCGATGGCATGGCCGCTTAAGGAAGCGCACATCACAATCAGGGCGTCCCCCGCAACGGTCACAATCAGCGTATTCAGCAGGGATTTTGCAAAGCTGATCTTTTTCATGGCCTCCCGGTAATTGTCCAGGGACAGGGCTGCCGGAAGCGCCAGGGCGTTTTCCGCCGTTTCCAGCCTGGTCTTAAAGCTGTTCGCCACTGCGATATAGAAAGGGGAAAGGAACAGGAAAAGAACCAGTACCGCCAAAACTGTCCAGAATACCTTCTCCGCCGTTGATCTGCGTACAGTTGTCATTACATTTCCACCTCCCGCTTTCTGAAAAAGTTCGTCATCAGGTTTCCGATGAGGATTAAGAAGGCCAGAAAGGCAAAGGAAATTGCCTGTCCGTAACCGGCTCTGCTGTAGGTATACAGGTTGTCATAAATATACATGGAAATCGTCTCACTGGCTCTGGCCGGTCCGCCTCCGGTGGCCGACATCACCGTGCCGAATTCCTTCAGCATGGCCGTAAAGGTCATGGTTACGCAGGTGGTAAAGGCCGGTGCAATCATGGGAAGGGTAATGTTTTTAAAAACCGCCAGTCTTCCCGCTCCATCCACAATGGCTGCCTCCACCAGATCTGTGGGCACATTTTTCAGAGCCGCATAGTAAATCAGCATATTGATTCCGGCGCCGTTCCACAGCCCGATCACAACAATGCCCGGCAGAACCCAGAACATGCTTCCCAGAGGACTGGAGAGCCCTGTCATGGCGCTCAGCACAAACCGGAAAATGAATTTCCACACATAGGCGGACAGAACACCGCTTAAACAGCATGGCACAAACACAATCAGTCTGCAGATACTTCCGAATTTTCCCCGGAATTTCGTGAAAAGAAGCGCCAGACCCAGGGTCACCACATTGTTTACGATCACACCGATCACCGCCAGAATCAGCGTGTTCTTAATGGGCGCCACCATCCGGGAGTCCGAAAACATCCGGATAAAATTGGCAAGCCCCACATAGTTATAATCTTTCGTTACACCGTTCCAGTCCGTGAACGCGATATTAATTCCCATAAAGAACGGAATCAACAAGGCAATGGAGAAAAAGACCAAAGACGGGAGTGTAAACAGGAAACTGGAAAGCTTAACTTTTTCTTTTACTCTCCGCTTTTTCATCCATCATCCCTCCTACTGTATAAAAATTTCTGCTGTTTTTCTGGGATATGCATTCATCCGGATCGCCCGGTCCGCGGTAATCTCATACAGATCCGCGCAGTACATGGTCTCCGCCCCTTCTTTTTTCAGCTCCGGCGCAATGGCGATAACCATTCCCTCCTGAAGAATCATTTCCTCCTCATATGCAAGATTGGGCGCCTCCCCGGGCAGATAACCTACTCCGTAAAGGAAATTGCTGTGATCCTCGGCCATTCCTTCTTCCTTGCGGAATCCATTGACCTTTTCCGCCGCCTCCTTCAGAGTCGTCCCCGGTTTTAAAAGCGATGCCGCAAAATCCTGGACCTTCACCAGACTTTCCCAGTCCTTTTTCGTCTCTTCGGAAGCCTCTCCCAGGACAAAGGATCTGCCAAGGATGCCATAATAGTCGTCATAACCGACACACTGAACCTTCAGATTGATCCGGTCTCCTTCCTCCAGTCTTTTTCCCGGATACACGGCTTCTTCCAGCTTCTCTTTTTTCCCGTCCTGGCCGGAAGTCAGCCAGACCACCGCGTTTCTGGTCACATCCTCCCCGCCGCAGCCCATCTGATAGGCCCGATAGCGAAGCTCTTTTACCAGATCGCCTTCCAGTCTTCCCGGAATGGCCATCATTCCCACCGTTTCAAACAGCCGGTCATGAAAATCCGCCATATCCCGGAGAATTTTCCGCTCCTCCTCTGATTTCACTGCCTTCAGCACATGTAATTCATGGGTTACATCCACCCATGTAAGACCCGGAATGTGTTCTTCCAGATATTCCTTCACAGTTCTCCTGAGGGAATCCGGAAAAAGAATTCCCACCTTCCGGTTTCTGGTAAGGGCGTCGGACAGATACCGGTAATACAGCGCCGGAACATTCTGCGCATCACCGAACCGGGCATCCTGGGAATTGACCGCGTCGATTTTCCGGTAGTCCTTCTGCTGTTCATCGCTGAAGCACTCAGAGGTCAGGCAGATTTTCATCTCACCCTTTCCCGTAAAAATCAAAATTTCTTCTGTGGGCCGCTCGCTGATTCCCGCTCCCAGGAACCACTGGAAATAGCCGCCTCTGACCATATCAATGAGCATCAGTACGTCCAGTTCCTTCTCTTCCATCATCCTTCTGACCGCGTTTCTCCGGTTTTCCAGTTCTTTATGCGGCATCTGATAATAACGGCATTCCCAGCCGGCCACCATTGCTTTGGTAATATCCATTTCATCCCCTCTTTTCTGTCAGTGCGGCAGGACAATCAGTTCCTGCGGAAAATCATTGGCCCGGACGCCGCCTTCTTCCGTAACAAAATAGGTATCCAGTGCAAAAATTCCATCCATGGCATCCGTTCCCGGATAGGGCCTCTGGATCACCGGATGCGCGATATAATGCATCCCTGCCTGCAGAGGCGTATTTTCCGAGGGCGCGTTCAGATAGGGCTGCTCGCCATACTGGAATCCCAGGCTGTGGAGATAATTCTGCTGATTTGTGAGAAAACCGCAGCCGGTAATATATTCATAATTTTTATCGGCAATCTCCCGCACGCTGACGCCGGGCTTCATCATTTTCGCTGCATTTTTCTGGGCCTTTACAGCCATATCCCAGTATCTCTTCATTTCCGCGCTTGGCTCTCCCAGGATACAGTAGCGTCCCAGGGCGCTGTAATGGCCTCCCGGCCCGTTGGTCTCAATCAGAACAAAAACTTTATCGCCCTGCTGCATCACAAGCCCCGGATAAGGACGCCTGGCCATGCCATCCGCGCTGGGTTCATCCTGGGGACCGCAGTTCAGACAGAAAACGTGTACAAAATGGCCTCCGCTTCCCAGGCGCATGGCCAGATACTGAAACTCGTCCGTAATCTCTTTCAGCGACCTGCCCGGCCGGATAATCTGGCCGGCAGCCGCCATGAGCTTTTCATTCATTTTATTTACCTGGCGGATCAGGTACGTCTCTTCTTCGCCCTTGATCACCCGCACCGCGTCCAGAGCCAGCCCGATGTCAAAACAGATAAACTCCCCCAGAACGGCCTTCATATTCTCATACCAGGTATTCTTCAGAACCTCCGGATGAATCATGGCGATCCTAAGACCGCTCTTTTTTTCACAGCCGGAAAGGATATCCCGGGCATCAAAGGTATCCACAAACCGGAGATTCGAGTGTACCGGCTGCACCGGCTTTCTGGCAATCCATTTTTCAGAATTCACCGGTCTCTCCGGCTGGTAAACCTCCTCCTGCGAAACCTCTCTTCCAAGGACAACAATGAGGTTTCCTTCCTTTGGAACCAGGATTGCTTCACATTCCCGGTTTCCCATGAACCAGTGATTATATCCTTCATAGGAGCCTTCCAGAACGATCAGATAATCTGCTTCCTGTTCCTGCATAACCTGCCTTGCCAGGGCCCATCTTCTCTCCATTTCTTCCTCTCCGAATACCAGAACCTGTTCAAAGCGCTCCAGCATTTTTCTGCCAGTCAGTTTCATCGTCCTGCCTCCTTTTCTCCCTGATCATTTCTCCCTGATGCAGTTACTGTACCACATCCCCCGGAAAGCCCTCAATTCCTTCTGACCGAACTGCATAAAACAACGACCGAACTGCTTGATTTGTTTACCGGAATGTATTGATTTTTTCTCTTTTTTCATTAAAATTGATGTTGGGATCAAAAGATGCCATACGGATTGTTCCGTGCTTCGCACTCTCACAATCCAAAAACTTCTGTGCATTTTTAACAAGGGGAGGAACGACAATGCCGAAGGAAAAACTTCCTGTTCATCTGAATCATATTCTTTATTATCTGCTCTTTCTTCTGGCCATGGGCGTTTCCGTATTTATGTTTTTTTCCATTGCCGGCTTTCAGATGAATTATTTAAGCTATCTGCTGTATGACAAATCCCATCTTTCCGCGGTATACCGCCTTTTAAGCCAGTATGTCCTCCGAAAGCTTTTATTTTCTGTGCTTTTCTTTCTGATTTCCATGGTAATGCTGTACCTGTTTTACTTTTCCTATTACCAGCTGATCTACCTGAAGCTGTCGGTTCTCTGCTTAATCTGCATTTTTTACTGCATGACCCTGATCGAAACCGACACGATTTTCTATATCGGCACAGCCCAGGGACAGCTCTGGCAGAATATGGGGCTGATTTCCTGTGTTTTTCTGGTCCTCTTTTTTCTGTATCTCGCCTTTGACCCTTTTCTGGAAAAGCATAGTTTTCTCTTTTCCCTGGTGCCCTTCCTGTTTTATGCCGGGCTGGCCGTTTTCATGATGTCCCGGCGCTATTCCAGAAATGTGGAGCTGATTCCTCTGCTTTTTCTGAGTCTGGCGGGCCTGTATCTTCTCTTTTCTGTTCTGTGTCTTCTTGGCAGAGACTTCAAAACCTTTTTCCGGGCACTGCCTGCCATGCTGGGAAGCTTCTTTCTTTTATATGCCAACCATATTTACCGGCTCCACGTTTACGTGATCTCTCTGCTGAACCGAAGAGCCGCTTATTATGATGCCTCCCTTTACGTGGCAGTGGTCGCTGCCGGTTATCTCCTCTGTCAGGCACTGATCCAGAAACGGAATCTGCTGATGCACAGCCGGGATCTGAACCGGAAAATCAAGGAACTGGAGCAGTCCAAATACATGCTCCTGGGAATCCTTTACACCAACGTAAAAAACTACCTGTTCAGTGCCAGGACAGCTCTGGATTCTCTCCAGGCCAAACCCGAGCTTTCCGACGCCTCCAGAAAGGATATCCGGCATCTTCGCAGCGAGCTTGCCAACATTGACACGCTCTACAATCAGATACACAACTATACGATTTTTTACCGGAATTCCCTGAATCTTCGTCAGGTAAACATCAATATGGATATTTTTTTCCGGCTGCTGTCGGAAAGGCTTTCTTATTCCGGGCTGCTTCTTCCCACGGATTCCGTGCAGCTTCCCGAAGGCAGCGGCTATGCGGACCTTTTTCCGGAATATCTTCTGCAGTCCATTGAAGATCTGATCATCCTTCTGCGCCAGCAGATTCCCGACGGATGTCTGGAAATTAAAAATGCCGGAGACTCCCGGCATATTTCCATGATTCTTCACTTTTTTCCTCCAAAGCCCCTGACCAACAGCCGGATCAAGAAAGGGCATCCCATTTTTCATGCCGTATCCGGCTCTTCTTTAGATCTTACCAGCCTGGACTATGTTTTAAGCATTCTGAAGCACCAGACCAAAGCCTGCGGCGGAACCCTGAAGGTTTCCTCTGACTTCAGCCTGATTCTGAAGCTCTCCTTCCCTGCCGCTTCCGGTGCTCCTTCTCCCTATAAGCAGGAAACCTTTCTTTGCCGGGATACCGAAGCCTCCTCCGTCTGCCGTCTTCTGTTTCTGTCCTCCGATGCGGAACAGATGGCTGCGGTCAAGAAACTGCTGCCCTTTGACCGCTACCACATTACCATTGCCAACGACGGAGACTATTTTCTGGAGCATCCCCAGGATCTGGCTCCCTACTCTCTTCTGATTGTGGGAAATCTTTACCGTCATACTTATTTCCGGGATTTCTATCATGAGGTCCGGAAGTATTATCCCATGACTGCCCTGCCGATTCTGATGCTTCTGCCGGACCTGTACGCGGAAAACAGCTTTTATATCCGCTCCACCATCAACGATTATCTGATTCCGCCCTATTCCCAGGTCTCTCTCGCCAAGAAGATCCATTCTCTGGTGACGGTGAAAAAAACCGCGGATATTGCCCTGGAGGCCCAGCTGGAGTTCTGGCAGTCTCAGATTAATCCGCACTTTATTTTTAACTCCATTAATTCCATCATGCACATGTGCATCAAGGAGCCCATGAAAGCTTACGAGCTCCTGGATCATTTCAGCGAATATCTGCGGGGCCATCTGCTGTCCCTGTCGCTGAACCAGCTCTCTACGATTCAGAAGGAAATTGACCTGATTTCCGCCTATCTGCTCATTGAAAAAGCCCGGTTCGGTGATAAGATTCACTATGAGCTTGACATCGACTGTGCCGAGGATTTCCCGATCCTTCCGCTGCTCATTGAACCTCTGGTGGAAAATTCCATCAAGCACAGCCCTCTGCATGAAACCGGCGTAACCGTCAGCGTTCAGATTTTTCAGGATGAAGACCAGCTTCTGGTGCGGGTGGAGGATAACGGAAACGGCATGCCTCAGGAAATCATTTCCAGCATTCTCTCCAACACCTTCGAGAGCAACTCGGTAGGCCTCTCCAACGTCTGCAGCCGCCTCAGACATTACTATCATACAATCCCTGCCATCGAAAGCAGCGTTGGCATGGGAACCACTGTTCAGTTTACCATTGACCGGAAAACCGATTTCCACAGGAAAGGGGAACCCAACCATGCTTACAGCAATCATTATTGATGATGAAACTCTGATTCTCGACAATCTCTCCTACATCTTTCAGCAGCTGGACAATGCCAGGATTCTCCGCTCCTATGAGGATCCTGCCAGGGCACTGGAGGAATATTCCTCCCTGAAGCCGGACGTGGTGATTGTGGATATCAACATGCCTTCCATGAACGGGCTGGAATTTGCCGAAAACCTTCGGGCAATGGACCCCAAAGCCAACATCATTTTTCTCACCGCCTATGACCAGTACGCCATCGATGCCTTCGGCGTCCATGCGGTGGATTACATTCTGAAACCGGTCACGACCTCCAAATTAAAAAAGTCCCTGGCACGCATCCAGGGGAAAGAAGATACCCACGCGGAGCAGCTTCCCGCTGTGGAAGATGGCGGACGGCCTCTGAAAATACCGGGACTGCTGAATAACCGCATTCATCTTCTGAATCCTGCGGATGTCCTGTACATCGAAGTCAACCAGCGCAATGTCACCTGCTGCACCGGCAGCGAGATCTACCAGCTCAAGCACAATATTTCCTACTGGGAGGAGCTGCTGTCCAAAAGGGGCTGGTTCCGCTGCCACCGCTGCTTTCTCATCAATATGAACCAGGTTTCCGAAATCTCTCAGATGTTCAACAATACCTACGATGTACGGCTTCACCACTGCTCTGCGGTGATTCCGGTGGGCCGGACCTATGCCAACGCCTTTAAAAAATACCTGGGACTGTAAAATGCCTGCGGCAGCATAGAATCACCAGACAAAAAAGCGCACTACAAGCAAAAAGCGCCTGCAAAGCAGGCGCTTTTTCTTACTTTCCTCATGCAGGCTCTCTGGCCCTGCATTTTATTGATTCGTTGTATCTGTTCAGTACCTTCACCGATACGATTCATTTCTGAATTAGTCGTACAGGTTCGGAGCGATGGACTCGTCTTCCATATTGGTGGAATCATACCAGTAACCATCGGTCGGAAGGTCTGTTACTTCTTCGCCGTTTGCGATCTGGGTCAGAACGTCAACGGTCTTGATACCCATAGCCAGCGGAGACTGGGTAACAGCACCAAACATGGTTCCGTCTGCAACTGCGGTCTTGATGGTGGTACCAGCGTCAAAGCCTGCTGCCAGGATGGAGCTTGCCGGATCGCTGCCCAGAACGCCCAGGTTTCCGTTAGCGGTCAGAATACCTTCTGCTGCTACCTGGTTGGAACCGAAGATACCGATGGTGTCTTCTTTGTTCAGGATGTTGGATGCTTCTGTTGCGCACAGCTCAACAGTGGTCTGAGCCGGAACTGCTACGTCGATGATGATATTTGCGGAAGCCTCATCACCTTTTTCTTTTGCGTTGTTTACATAGTATTCATTACCTGTTACAGCAACGGTATGGCCGTCAGCGGTAGCCAGCTCGGTAAATTTGTCAATGAATCCAAGACCACGGCTTGTGATGGACTCAGAGGTTGCTTCCTGGTTTACTTCACCGATACGAACCGGAGCGCCTGCTTCTGCGATCTTGTCTTTCAGAGCTTCATACAGATGCTCTGCTGCGGTAGCGCCTGCTGCGTAGTTGTCGGTAGCGATGGTAGAGTATACGGAGCCTTCCGGAGCATTTGCAACACCGGAGTCAAAGCATACAACCGGGATACCGGCATCTTTTGCTGCCTGAAGAGCTTCCAGAACTGCCTCCTGGTCGCAGGCTGCCAGACCGATTCCGTCCGGTTTATTGTTAATGGCGTTGTTCAGCATGTTAACCTGATCAGCGATATCGGACTCAGCATTCGGGCCGGTAGGATTTACTTTTACGCCAACCTTTTCTGCTTCAGACTTGATACCCTGAACAGCTGCCTGCCAGTAGGAGGACTGATAGCTCTTTACGATAATTTCGAAGGTATACTCTTCGTTAGCTGTTACTTCTTCCTCAGCAAAGCTAACGCATCCCAGCATAGACGCCATCATGCTTGCTCCCAGTACCATTGCTAAAAGTTTCTTTTTCATTTCAATTACCTCCAGTCATTTTTTTGATTTTGCTCTATATGAAGTCACTGCGACTTACATATCCTCTTTCTTTTCTGTGTTTTCTGTGATTTCTTTACTTCCCTTTTCAGGAATTACTTTACTTCTCTTTTTTTCTTAATAACATCGATCAGTACGGCTGCAATCAGTACCAGACCGGTAATGATCTGCTGCCAGTTCGCCTGCAGTCCGATAAACGGAAGTCCCGTTTTCAGAAGACAGATAACGAATACACCCAGGAGGGATCCGGTAACGGTTCCCACACCGCCGGATGCAGACACACCGCCGATGATCGCTCCGCCGATGGCTTCCAGCTCGAAGCCTGCGCCGGTACCAGGCTGAACAGTGGCGAATACCGCAGAATAGGAAATGGCTGCCAGTCCTGCGAAGAAACCGGAAATCACATAAGCGCCGATATGGTATGCTTTTACATTCACACCAGACAGTCTGGCTGCTTCTTTATTACTTCCGATGGCGATGGTATAACGTCCCACTCTGGTATGATTCAGCACATAGGACATTACGATTACCAGCAGGATTACCCAGATGATACCGATGGGGATCAGAGTCTTTCCGCCGCCCTCATTGGCAATGCTGATCTTGAAAATGCTGCGGAACCAGCCGCCCGGCTGAGTCGCTGTGGGCCAGGAAATACCAAAACCGCCTACGATAATGGAACCAAGTCCACGGGTAATCATACAGGTACAAAGGGTTACCAGGAAGGGCGGGATCTCCATCAGTGCAACCAGAGAACCGTTCAGTAAGCCGATCAGAACACCGAACAGAACCGTGACCAGCATACCAACCCATACCGGGCATCCAAAATGGCTGATCATGTAACCGCCTACCAGTGAATAACAGATAACACCGGTACCAATGGACAGGTCTACACCTCCGGTAATCAGCGGGAATGTAACACCGATGGCCATCAGGGCAATGTAATAGGAATAATCCAGAATACTTACAATCGTCGTATATTTCCGGAAGTTCGGACTAAGCACGGAGAAAAACAGGAATAACGCGACAATAACGATCAGAACGATAAATTTCTGTCCTCCCAGCTTATCCAGTGACGACTTTTTCTTTGTCGTAGATGCTGTTGCTTGATTTGTCATGGCTTCATTTCTCCTTCCTAACCAATCTCTCGTGTAGCCAGATTCATGATATTTTCCTGTGTTGCTTCCGCAATATCAATTTCTCCGGTGATCTTGCCTTCACACATGATCACAATCCGGTCACTCATACGCAGGATTTCTGTCATTTCAGAGGAAATCATGATAATTGCCTTGCCTTCTGCCGCCAGCTTGTTCATCAGCTTGTAGATCTCGTTCTTCGCGCCGACGTCAATACCTCTGGTAGGCTCGTCGAAAATCAGGATATCACAGTTTCTGGTAAGCCATTTTGCAATAACCACCTTTTGCTGGTTACCGCCTGACAGGTTGACAACAAGCTGATCCACACTGGGAGTCTTCGTAGCCAGAGACGCTACATATTCCTTCGCAACCTTCTCCTCTTTCTTCTTATCGATAAAGATCCCTTTGGTGAAGGAATCCAGATCTGCCATGGTGGTGTTCTCCGCTACGGATTTCTGAACAACGATACCGAAACGCTTCCGGTCCTCGGAAAGATAGCCGATACCGTTCTTAACCGCATCCTGCGGATTATTAATCGTAACTTCCTTGCCGTTGATGTAAATCTTTCCGCTCTGCTTGGGATCCGCTCCGAAAATCGCTCTGGCGGTCTCGGTACGTCCTGCGCCCATCAGTCCGGAGAATCCCAGGATCTCTCCCTTATGCAGCTCGAAGCTGACATTCTGTACCATCTTTCCGGCATTCAGATTTTCCACCTTCAGAACCACCGGCGCTCCCTTGGGAACCATACTGTGGGTCTTGGGATCTTCGTAAATAACACGTCCAACCATCATGTTGATGATATCGTTCTTGGTACATTCCTTGGTAATCAGGGTTCCTACATAGGTACCGTCACGCATAACCGTTACACGGTCAGTGATCACCTTGATCTCATCCATTCTGTGGGAGATGTAAACAATACCAAGCTGCTGATCACGCAGATCACGGATGATCTTGAACAGCTCTTCGATCTCGGATTCTGTCAGTGCCGCAGAAGGCTCATCAAAGATAATAATCTTCGCTTCATGAGAAATTGCCTTGGCAATCTCACACATCTGCTGCTTTCCAACGGTCAGATCTCCCATCATCTCTGTGGGATCAATGTCAATGTTCAGCCTCTTGAAAAGCTTGGCAGCTTCCTGATTCATCTTCTTGTCATCAATGCCGAAGCCCTTTTTGAACTCTCTTCCGATGAAGATATTCTGGGCAACGGTCAGGTGGTTCAGCATGTTCAGCTCCTGATGTACGATGACAATACCCGCTTCCTGTGCTTCCTTGGTGTTATGAAACTCTACTTCTTTTCCTTCATATGTAATCGTTCCGGAATCTTTTGTATAAATACCCGTCAGAACCTTCATCAGTGTGGATTTGCCGGCGCCGTTCTCGCCCATCAGCGCCAGGACTTCACCTTTACGGATCTCCAGATCTACGTGATCCAGTGCGTGAACACCCGGGAATGATTTATCGATCCCTTTCATAGTTAAAATGATTTCGCCCATCCTCTTACCTTAGCCTTTCTATATTTATCACAATCCGATTATCAGTTATCCTTTCGCAGGAAATCCCGCTGTTCTCAGTTCTTGCGGCGTCTTCCCAGTACATCGAAGTATACGGCCGCAATAACAATAATTCCTGTGACAATCAGCTGATAGTTCTTATTCAGTCCAAGTGCAAGAATGCCTTCCTGCAGCAGAGCAATGATAAATACGCCGATAACCGTACCACTGATGGATGCAAGTCCGCCTGCCATGGAAGTTCCTCCCATAACGCAGCCTGCAATCGCCTCATTGTTGTACTGATCACCATAGCCGGGCTGAACAGTGGTATAAGCTGCAACAAAGAAGATCGCGCCGATGCCTACCAGAATTCCGCAGATGACATAAGCAAGCATCTCCCATTTCTTTACGTTTACACCGGAAAGACGAACAGCCTCTTTATTGCTTCCAAGGCTTAAGATGTAACGGCCGATCTTGGTCTTATTCAGAATAATGGCACAGATCACAGCAGCCGCGAGGAAGATAATCAGTCCCACCGGAATATTTCCAATCTTAACAAGGCTTCTGTACCAGCCGCCTTCTGCGGTAGCCTGGGGCCAGCTTACGGACTGGGTCTTGGTAAATACAGATGCCAGGCCCTTTGCGATATTCATGCTCGCCATGGATACGATGAACGGCGGTACGGTCCAGTAAGCCACCAGATATCCGTTAAACACGCCAAACAGACATCCGACGCCAACACTGATGATCATAGCTGCAATCATCGGAACGCCGTAGCTGGTCAGGCAGTAGCCGGAAATCAGCGCGCAGCAGAACATAACCGGACCAATGGAGAAATCAATTCCTCCGGTTGCGATCACAAAGGTTACGCCCAATGACAAGAAGCCCAGGAAATAAACATAATTCAGAGCACTCAGAATACGTGAATAGCTCAGGAAAGTCGGACTGATGATGGCGAATGCGATGTACATTACAATGAGCACGCCGATCAGTAAAAGCCTGTTCAATCCAATTTTCTTCACAATCGGGCTGTTTTTAAAATTTTCCATTCCAATTCCTCCTAATTTTAAGTGTAGCCATATGTACGCTGCCGCCCTCTGCACATTTCCGTTCCTGATTTCTGCATGGGATAGCGGATAATATGAACAGCTCACAGGCCCATATGCAGTGCGGTAATTATACAAATTGCCACACTATTCCCGAATCTTATTCTATTATATATCCAGTTTGACCACAAAGAAATGGAAAATCTTCTAAGAAAAGGTGAAAATTTTACTTTCTTGTGTCCCTTCCGCCTTTTTCCCGTGTGATGCGGATAGCCTGAATCACAGCCTGATTGCTGTACAGTTTCGGGAAGGTGAGGCGGATCATCCCTCCCTCTGCAGAAACAGAAAGCTTCCTGCGCAGCGCCCTGCAGCTGCCTCCGGCTTCCTTCCAGATATCAAGCTTTGAAAGGACCGTCGATCCATTCACTGCGACGTCGAAGCACCGCCAGCCGGCTGCGTTCTCACCGGCATTTCCATACCAGGGCTCCGCAAAATACAGCTCCAGAAGATATTCTCCGTTCTCCGCCGGAAAACGGTATTCCAGCCGGTTCCTGCCATAGCGGAAGGTCTGGAAAAGCCCCTGTTCTTCCGTGTTTTCGATTTCATCCTGGATTCTGGCAAAGCTTCCGATCTCATCCTCCACGTTTTCGTAATCCATGCCCCAGGAACACCAGCCCCAGTTTCCGGAATCCTCTGTGCGGTCCTCCCGGTATTTCCGGTCCCCGGACCAGACAAATCCTCCGGCATCCACATAGTCTTCTCCGCCGCAGTTTACCCGGTACAGATCCTGTCCGGACCCATGGAGGCAGAAATCCCGGACCAGCTGCCTGGGATCTTCCGGAAGCGGAAGGGCAGGGAAGAAAATCCGGTCCTCTGCCGCACAGCTTCCCCGGACGTACCCTTTGACCGTCATAACCCCCTGTTTCACCGGGATCTGCCGGAAGGTAAAATGAGTTCCCTTTCCCTCCCGGGAGGTCCGCCCCAGAGGAACCGTCCCGTAATCGTTATAAATCTCCACCTCCTCACAGTTGGAATAAACCGTGAAATCCGCCGTGGCCGGCTCCCGGAACCGGTCCGGCCAGGAATGGGACACCAGATAAAGGAACGGCGCCTCCTCCGGAGAAATATAATTGGAACGATACATATAGTAGGCATCCGTGGGTTCTCCCCAGCTGGTAAAAATACCCTTGCTGTTTACCACACCCACGCCGTTGGTCCCCTGTCCGTCCAGGCAGTACAGAAGCTCCCGCCCGGGATTGGCATGGGTGACAAAAATCCACTGAAAATGCCCGTAAAAGGCTTCCCGGACCTTCTCGGCCTCCCGGACCTTGGTCTCCAGACAGTAGGCAAAGAGTTCTTCACTGACATCGCCTCCGCTGTTCTGGCAGCCGCTGACATCCCCCTCCTGGTGCTTTCCCTTTACCCGGTACTGGCCGTATTCTCCGATCATCCGCATCTGAACGGCTTCCTGCCCATAATTTTCCACATTTCCGCCATAGGTTCCGGACCAGTTCTGGGGAATGTTCCAGTCGCTTCCTGTTCCGCCGTTGCAGGTCACCACCTTGCGCTGGGCCGGTGAAGTCACGTCCAGGCTTCGGATCAGCTCCGTTGCTTTTCCGGAAAACTCCGATGGAAGCATGGACTCATTCTGCAGGCTCCAGAGAATGAGGGAAGGAGAATTTCTGCGCTCCCGTACCCATTCCCGTGTCAGACCCAGGAAGCTCCCCCGGAATTCCTCCGTATCAAAATAGATATGTGCGCCCATCTGGGCCCAATACAGGATCCCGTGCCGGTCACAGTACTCCAGATAACGCAGATTGTGGGGACAATGGGCCTCCCGGAAGGCGTTAAAGCCCGCAGCCCGGAACATTTCCATCCGGGTATGAATCATCTCACCGGTAAAGGCATGATCATTGCCAAGCTCGTGCTCATATTCGCAGGAACCGTTGAGGAAGCAGTGCTTTCCGTTGATCAGCAAACGCCTCTTTCCCTTTTCTCCATTCGGAAGGGCCGATACAAAGGCATCGCCTTTATTGGCCAGGCCGGCGCATTCCCGGATGCCAAAGGAGGTGCTGGTCTGACAGTATTCCTTCAGAACCTCATCCACGCCCCGGACCGTACTGATTACATTATGAAGATAGGGATTCTCTTCAGACCATAAATCCGGAAAAATCAGCGGGTCACACTTCTGGGTTACGGTGACGGTTTCTCCGGGCTTTATGGAGATCTGTGTGACCAGATTGGCAATGGATTTTGTCCGGTTAAAGGTCTGGACAAAGGATTCCAGCTGAACCCGATGTTCCCGCTGATCCTGATTCCGGATGACCGTCTCAATGGAAATCCGGGCCTCCTCCGGAGAACACGCATCCAGGTAAACGCCCACGCCTCCCGGTACGATGGCAACGGCTGAGCCGGCGCTTCCCCGCAGATACGTGACAAAATTCTGGTTTTCCTCACAGGGCGTTTCCCTGATTTTTTCCGGATCAATCCTTCTCTCCTCACCGCTGTCAAAATTCTCCCACTCAACGGTCCGGAATCCAAAGCTGTTCTCCACCTGATCCAGCCGCTCCCGGCCTTTCCATACAGAAGTACGCATCCGGTACAGCACCGGATCGTCCGGATACCAGAGGGCCAGGTCCCTGATTTCCGGCAGCGTCTGGCTGACGCAGATTTCCTGCGTGCCGACGGAAACGGTCTGTTCCGTCTTCTCCAGAACTCTGTCCTCCGGATCCAGAAGCTCCTGACGAAGCAGAATTTCCTGACTCCTTCCGGACATGCTGACAAGTTCCGTTTCGATTTTGACAGCGGATCTGGTTCCTTCCAGTCCCGGTGTCGTGATGCAGACCCCAAAGGGTTTGACCCGGACTTTCCCGGTCACCTGAATGTGGACGGGCCGGAAAATCCCCAGGGGCTGGGAGCCCTCCGAGTTGGGCGTTCCATAGCAGCCGCCGCAGATCCAGGGAAGATCCCGGATTTTCTCCGGATGGGCCGCCCGCACATAGAGCACATTGGAGCCCTCCGGCGAAAGAGCCTCCGTAATATCCAGGGAAAAACAGGTGCGTCCTCCCTTATGACCTCCCACATACCGGCCATTCAGCCAGACATCCGCATAAGAGCCCACGCCCTCAAAAAGCAAAAATACCTGCCTGTCCCTCCATGCCTCCCGGTAATTCAGCTCCTTCCGGTACCAGGCCGTTCCATGGAGATTTCCGTGGGATACCCGGTGGTATCCCTCATACTGCTCCCAGTTATGGGGAAGCTCCACCTTCTTCCACTGATCCCGCCGGAGAACTGTTTCAAATTTCTCCATATCAGAAGAGGCCAGGATCGATTCCCAGCCCTCATTGATTGTCATGCTTTCTCTGTATTCCATAAATCAGATTCCTCCCGTTCCTTTCTATACCACGTTTTAACGGATGACAGCGCGGAATAAAGGGTGGACTCCCCTTCCCGGATTCCGGTCACATACTGCTTTCCAGCCAGGAAAGGCTGTCCCACACCGGCTACCGTTCCGATCACCCACAGATTTTCCGACTGCAGCCGGTAAAGCTCTCTGGCCGCCCGATACCGTTCTTCCCCGGTTTTCGCCATTTTTAAGGTATCCCGGAGCTGATAGAGCCTTTTCACTTCCGGAATAGGTTCGACTCCCTCTTTTCCTCCGGTTTCATACCAATGCCAGTACAGCGGACACGGATCGCTGAGTCCGCCGATCTGATAGGGCAGAAAGGGATCGTCACCCGGCATTTCCCATACGGTAAAAATATGGCGGTTGCGCACCTGAAAGCTGCCCATCTCCGAACCGTTTTTCAGCCTGGTCACCTGAAGCTCCAGACCGATCTGCTTCAGACTCTCCTCCAGAAAAGCCGCCGCCTCATCCGCCATGGGCGTAACCGGATAATAGACCATCTCCAGCTCTGCCCGTTCTCCGCCCGGGAAAAACCGGAGATTCTCTTTGGGATCCTTTCTGCAAATGCCCATTTCATCCAGAAGCCGGCCGGCAAGGTCCGGATCATACTCCGCGTTTTTTACGGCAAAGTCTTCCTCATAGTAAGGACGCCAGGGCTCCGGCGCAATCTGAGAAGGTCTTCCCTCTCCCTGAAAAACCTCCCGCCTCATCCTTTCCCGATCCAGAGACAGCGACACCGCCCGCCGGAACCGAAGATCCTGCACAAAGGGGCGCAGCCATTCCTGCGCCGGGCAGAGATTGATCAGATACACTGCCTGCTGCACCTGCCAGGGATGCAGCTGAAACCGGTGATATCGCTGCCGGACGCTTTCTTTTTCCAGAACCGGATCGTTTAATTTCAGAAAACATCCGGACAGGTCACAGACTCCGTCCTCCACAGCCTTTGACAGGGCTTCCAGGTCCGGATAACGATCCCGTGTAATTTTTTCCAGATAAGGAAGTCTGTTTCCATCCTCATCTGTTTTATAATAATGTGGATTCCTCTTCAGGACAGAATGCTCCGGTGTGGATGCACTGTCGTAAATCCAGGGATCCAGAGAAGGATAATCCCAGATCCGCAGAATTCTCTCCGGCATAAAATATCCGGCCTCCCGGATGGGCGGATCAATGGCATGGTAATAGACCCCCCAGTCCTTCCCTTCAAATCCGTCTGCCTGCATTCTGGCCGCCAGGGCTTCCCGGTCCGCATAGCGGCGGTGAAACTGCTTCAGATAATGAGACGGCCGAAGAAGCATCTGCCATCTGGCAGACCGCACCTGCATCTGCGTGAATCCGTAACAGGGAAGGGAAAACTCCAGCGCGAATTTCTGTTCGTCCAGAACATGAAGGCGCACCGGCTTTTCTCCCCAGGTGATCCATTCCCATTCCGGCATCATAATTTCCGAATTCCGGGAATTTGTCAGATACTTTCGTAGCTCCGGAAGCAGCAGCACATCCTCCAGGGCATACCGGACATCCTCTGTGGTCACCGGCACTCCATCCGACCATAGCAGCCCCCTGCGGATGGCAAAAGTATGGATTCTGCCGGTTTCATCCACGGAAAAGGATTCCAGGATACCGGGCAGCGTTTTCCCGTCTGTCCGGCTGTAGTGATGCCATTTTTCCGGATTCTCCACCTCCAGAAGCGGCGTTTCATTGATAAACCTCAGATAATGGCAGAAGCCCGGCGTGATCTCCGCCAGACGCAGCTCTCCTCCGTAAACTGTCTTTCTTTTTCCAGTCATGCGTTTCCTTTCTCATCCTTCCGTGACATTCTTCCGGGACATTCTCTGCCCCGGGTCCCTCACTTATCCTTTAATGGAGCCGATCATGACACCCTTGACAAAATACCGCTGAATAAACGGATAAATAATGACAATCGGAATCATGGTTACCACAATCAATGCATATTTAATCACATTGGCAATCCGGGCAATCTGAAGCTGCAGTTCCGGATCCGATACGGTGGACGGATCAATCTGGCTGGAAATCAGAATCTGTTTCAGAATAATGGGCAGACTGTATTTTTCCGGACTGTTTAAGTACAGCATGGCATTAAAGTAGGAGTTCCAGTGGGCCACACCGTAAAACAGAACCAGCACCGCAATCACCGCTCCCGAAAGCGGAAGTACAATTTTCAGGAAAAACCGGATATCAGTGCATCCATCCATCTGTGCCGCCTCATACAGCTCCTTTGGGATATTGGACTGAATGAAGGTCCTGGCAATGATCAGGTTGTAGGCATTGATGGCTCCCGGCAGAACCATTGCCCACATACTGTCCATAATATGCAGGTTCCGGATCAGAATATAGTTGGGAATCATACCGCCGCTGAAAAACATGGTAAAAGTAAACAAAAACATGATTTTGTTAATTCCCGGCACATCCACCCTGGTCAGCGCGTAAGCGGCACACATGGTGAGCACCACATTGATTGCCGTTCCCACAGCCATATACAGCAGAGAATTCCGGAAACCGGTGAGAACCGCACTGTTGTTGAATACGGTTTTATAGCCGTCCAGGCTGAACTCCACCGGCCACAGGAATACCCTTCCTCCCGAAACAGCGTCTCCGGAAGAAAAGGAAGCCGCTATGACGAAAATAATCGGATATAGTACAACCAGAAAAAACAATGTTATAATCATACCGTTTATGATGTAAAAAATCAGGTCTGAACGGCTTGTTTTCACTTTTTGCCTTTTCATCTGAATGCCCCCTTCTAAAAAATGGAGTTATCCGTCAGCCGTTTACTGATGGCATTGACAATAACCAGCAGAATAAAGTTGATAACGGAATTAAACATGCCAATGGCTGTGGACAGTGAAAAGTCTCCGATACCGCTTTGCAGACCCACCTTGTATACATAAGTGGAAATCACTTCACTGTATGCGATATTCAGGTCATTCTGCATCAGCAATGCTTTTTCAAAGCTTACGTTCATAATTCCTCCGGCAGCCAGAATCAGCATAATCACGGCTGTCGGCCGGATGCAGGGCCAGTCTACATAACGCAGCCGCTGAAACCGGCTGGCTCCGTCAATACAGGCTGCCTCATGAAGGCTCTGATCCACATTGGACAGGGACGCAATATAAATAATGGCATTGTAGCCTGTACTTTGCCAGATACCGGACCAGACGAAGATATGCTTGAACAGATTTCCCTTGGAAAGGATATCAGGCGCGGTCTGCCCGGTGAAAAAGGAATAAAGGCTTCCATAAATACCGGTACGGTTATTCAGGATCTGCACAATAATGCCGACCATCACAACCGTGGAAATAAAATGAGGAATATAAGTAATGGTCTGTACCGCCTTTTTGTAACGTCTTCCCGGAAACGCATTCAGCAACAGGGCGAACAGAATCGGAATCGGAAAACCCACAATCAGAGAATAGATGGCCAGAACCAGTGTATTTTTCAGAACAACCGTAAATTTATAGGACTTAAAAAATTTGATAAAATTGGCAAAGCCCACCCAGGGACTTCCCCAGATTCCCCTGGAAATGTCATACTTCTTAAAAGCCAGAACCAGGCCTCCCATGGGAACATAGCAAAAAATAATCAGATAAATCACAGGAATCAGCAGCAGCAGATAAACCTGCCAACCGGACTGCATGCGCTTCCACAGGGACTTTTGTGCATGTTGTTTTTGTTTTTTCCCGCCCATTTCAGTCTCTTCCTCCTTTTTCAAAACAAACTTCACCGGAAAGAAAAGCAGGACCGCCGCAGCCGCGGCGGTCCGTGTTTCCATACTCCTTCAGGCAGAAACCTTTATTCGGCGGTCATCCGGTCATAAGCCGTCTGCGCAGTCTCAAGCAGCTGCTGAAGTCCCATATTGTTCAGTTCTTCCACATAATTGTCCCAGTCAGACAGCGGGCGGTTTCCGGTAATGAATTCCGCCAGGCTGCTGGATACGTACGTCTTCACATCGGTGGCGATACCGGAAATCTCTTCTGCTTCCTCTGCGGTATAAACCAGAGTCGGCATTAATTCCGGATGAGCATCGTAATACATATCATAAGAAGTACTTCTCAGAACCGCGTTCCGATTATCATCGCCATTCTGCATGGAATCCAGGCCGCGGTAATCATCCGCGCTTAAGTAATGCGGGCACTGCGCATACCAGTGCTTGTTCTGAACCTTTGACCACTGATTGTCCAGGATCGCGATTTTACACGGAATTCCCAGCATATCTTCATAGAGACCGACTTTTTCCGAAGTAATAGCCTCGTCCGTGGACCAGTCTACATTTTCCTCACCGTAACGGGTGGTATAGGAAACGTTCTTCTGATAGAAGAAGTCGCCTACCTTCATCGCCAGTTCCGGATCGCCGCAGTCTTTGGTAATATTATAGAAGAAATTCGGGCAGTACTCAAAGGTCGCCGCATAGGAAACACCCTCCGGACCTTCCAGCGGAGGCAGCAACACATAATCCTGGAAGTTTTCAGAATCCAGGCCGCCTGTCCAGTAACCCCATCCTCCGACGCATACGCAGCCAACGATGTTGGGATTCTGATCCAGAAGGGCAGTAAACTGGGTTGCATCCATGGTGAACATGGAGGGATCCAGCAGTCCTTCCTCACACAGACTGTTCATATACTCCAGCCCGGCCTTATACTGATCCGTGGTAAAGGGTGCAATAACGGTTTTTCCGTCCTCATCCAGGGACAGCCCGTTATTTGCCATATCTCCATTATAGAAAATATAGGAGTTCATCAGATAATACGGGGTAAAGCAGCCCCAGGCCGCCGTAGGTCCGCATCCGGTAATGGCGATTTCATCATTGGTTCCGTTTCCGTTGGGATCCTGAGACGCAAAAGCCTCACAAACTGCCTTCAGCTCTTCTGTGGTAGTGGGAACTTCCAGGCCCAGATTGTCCAGCCAGGTCTTATTGATCCAGCAGCGGTATGGCGTCATATTGAAATCCTCCGGCGACCAGTCAGCCAGCGTATAGATATTTCCGTCCGGGCTGGTGACGGCTGTCAGAATCGAATTTTTTCCTTCCTCATCAATGCTGTTGAAGTTCGGTGTAAGCTCCGCATTGCCCAGATAATCATTCATCGGAAGGAAGATTCCCTTGGAACCATATTCCGCAACCTCCAGACTGGTCAGCTGCATACACACCACATCCGGCATTTTTTCGCCGGAGCTTGCCATCAGAGCCAGCTTAGATTTCGCATCCTCAATCGCTGTGGGCAGCATCAGGAACTGAAGATCAACGCCGCACCCTTCTTCGATCATCTGTGTCAGATAGTTCGTATCATAATTTTCCACATTGGCATTCTGAGGAATGGCAATGGTCAGCACCTTTGCTTCCTCCGCGCCGGCAGTGGTTCCAAAAGAAACTGACCCAGCCATCATTCCCAGAGTCAGCAGGACTGCTAATGTTTTTTTCATTTTCATACCGTACCTCCACATTTTCAAGATTTAATCATGTAAGAAACATCGAAAATCAACCGGTTGATTTGTCTGATTCTTTTCTACCATATTTTTCTTCCCGGAAACAGTGTCAAAATCTGGAAACCACTCTCATAATCGAATAAAAACGGAAAAAAAGCCGGTTCAAGCCGTTCCTTTTTCCCGTTTTCTCTTTCTCTCATTTTTCTTTTTCACTCTCAAAAAGGAGGAATGCTCAGGAAGCAGAGGTCTGATTTTTCCGGAATACTCCCGGTGTAACTCCTGTTCTTTTGTTAAAAACGCGGTAAAAGCTGTTCGGGGAGCCAAAGCCTGCCGTCTCCGCAATCTTCTCATTGCTGTAATCCGTATGGCACAGCAGGTCCTTGGCCTTCTCAATCCGCAGATCCTCCACATATTTGGCAAAGGTTTTCCCCGTCTGCTCCTTCAGAAACTGTACCAGGTATTTCTCCGAAATTTTCATCTCCTGGCAGACCATTGCCGCCGTCAGATTCGGATCCTGAAAATGGCCGTCAATATAATTCGTAATGCTCTCCTTCAACGCATGATTATGACTTTTTTTATTCTTTTCATTGGCGTCGAGCAGCCGTGCCGCCGCTTCCTTCAGATTCTCAATGCCGGCCTCAAAGCCCAGACTGTCCGCCCACTGCACAATGGAAAGCTCCCGCTCCGGAATGGACAGCTCTGTGGCCGCGCAGAGAAGGGTATGATGGATGGAATAATAAATATCCCGGATATTCCGTTCATACAGATAGGGATTGATCCGATAATGCCGGATCAGCTTGTCCAGCGCCTCCAGAAACAGCTGCTTTTCTCCGCTGATCAGATACTGGTAAAGTTTGGAGACAAAATCCATATTCGTCAGGTTATCCCCTGTGTTGTCCAGCAAATCCGAGTAATAGCCCACGGTATTCGTATGCTCCCTGGAATAGCAGATCAGCGCCTGCTTTGCCTGAATATAACAGGAATGGATGTTGGAAAAATCCATTCCGATGCCGCTGATTCCCATATGGAAAACCTCTCCTGTTTCCTCCGTAGCCTTCTGAAGGGCCAGTTCCAGCCGCTCCGCTTTCTTTTTAATCATCGGATCCTGGTGAAGGCCGATCAGAAAGCTTTTTTCGTTCACCGCCGTCTGAACATTCAGGCAGCTGTCCTCTGTGAAATCTGCGAATATTTTATTCAGGGTGTAAAAGGCATTCAGCAGAATATCCTGATCTTCCCCCTGACACTGAACCACCAGCACATAGAAGAATTCGATTCCGGGCGGAATCAGCTTCCGGTACTGATCCTGACGCATGGCCGGCGTAATCTCCTGAAGAAACAGCTGCTCCAGCATATTGTTTTCCATCTGGGAACGCAGTCTGGCCAGGTCTTTCTGGTAGGCATCCCTGGAATCCGCAATCAGCTCCACATTTTCCTGAATGAATTTGTACTCGTTTCCGTTGACAAATTTTGTCTCTGACCGTTTATTAATGTGATCCAGAAGTCCCTGCATGGAGGAGGATTTCCGGTAGCTGAAAAAGACAATTTCCGCAAAGCTCACCAGAATAACAAGGAGCAGCACCAGAAGAATAACCTTAATCAGCTGCAGAGTCTGATACTCTACCTGCCTGGTGGGTACCGCAATCAGAATGGAATTCCCGTTGACATCCTCCCTGGCCCTCTGAAGATAATAGCCGGAGCCGTTGATCTGAAACGCCTTGTTTTTCTTAATTTCCTCATTCACATAAACGCCCAGCTGCTCTGCTCCTTCTCCAAAGGCACTCAGAATACTCCCCTCCCGGTCGCAGATGCAGATCAGATTCCCGGTGTCCTCCCGGAGAAAAAGCTGGCTATAGAGCTCCTCCTGTTCAATAACAAAAACGAACGCCACCGATTTATCAATAGCCCGGTTCGACTCTGTGATCCGAACGGTAACAACCAGCGGATTCTCCAGATACCGGATTCCGGAATTAAAAACCTTCACGCCGGGATAAGTTCTGCAGGTGATCCGGTCGGAACACCCCAGAATCTCCTTTTTGAATTCCTCCGCGGTCTGCCCCTCTGCTTCCAGATAGACCCCATAATAATCCTCAAAATCACTGGTTGTCTGGGCATTTGACACAAGCACCTGATTATCCCGGAACAGAATAAACCCCGTTGCGGAAATATTGGCAATCATCTGGATATCCGCCAGATCCTTCTGCAGGTAATTCAGAAAAACATACTTGTCAACAGGCAGAGTCTCCCCGCGGCAGCTGCTTAAGGCCTGCAGGGAATCATTGGACCGCAGGGCGGAAGAAATGGAGTAAATGGAATTCAGCATTTCCTCCATCCGCTCCACACTGGCCGTCAGAGCCGCTTCGTTCTGTTCAATAATATTCTTTTTTTCCAGATTGTAGGTATAAACCACATCCGCCAGACAGCCTGCAAAAATCACAAAAACCAGGCTCAGGTTCATGATCAGGTATTTTACAAATAATTGATTCTTTTTCATCATTTCCGTCCATATCTTTCTTCCTGCTTAACTGTCCAGAAAGGGAAACAGCAGCTTCTGATTCTCAATCTCATACATATTTTCCTTGGTAATCAGTTCAGAACCGGAATCCACCGCATCCGGAAAGCGTTCTCCTTTCAGCAGGGCCACCGATTTTTCCACGCCCAGATAACCCATGTTAAAGGGCTTCTGCACCACAATTCCCTGGAAAACCCCTTCCTCCAGAAGCTGGATTTCCTCCAGAGAATTGTCAAAACCCACCATTTTAATCTGCCCGGTGAGACCCGCATCCTTTACAGCCCTGGCCGCGCCCACAGCAGAGTATTCATTCATGCCCACGATCACGTTAATGTCCGGACACTTCTCCAGCATATTCCGGGTCACCTCATAGGTTTTTTCATAATTGGAATTGCCATAGACCGTATCCACCACACAGGACGCATATTCTCCGACGGCTGCCCGGAAGCCTGCTTCCCGCTCCATGGCCGTGGAACTGCCCTGCACGTGGCTCACAATGCCGATCACCGGATTTTCCGGCATGATCTCCAGCAGGAGCTGGCCCATTTTTCCTCCGGCGTTAAAATTATCGGTACTGACCAGGGCATCCTGAATTTCCTCATCCAGAACAGAATCCACCAGAACCAGACGGATCCCGGCCTTTTTGATTTCCCCGGCTGCCTCCGTGATTTCCGTATAGCTGGTGGGAGACAGCAGGATCACATCCGGATTCCTGGCAATGGCCTCCCGGATCTTTCGGATCTGCCCTTCATAATCATCCTCACTTTTCCCCGCCATGACAGTCAGCTCCACGCCGTATTCCTCTGCCGCCATCTTGGCTCCCTCCAGCAGGGAAGTCCAGAAATCATTTTTTTCGTCGATTACCTTGGGAATATAGACCATGGTCACCGGCTGCCTGGTTTTGTTCCGGACATAAAAGGCAGCGCCTGTCAGAGCAGCCAGCAGAACAATCCCTGCCAGGATAACCGCCAGCTTATTTTTTTTCCAGCTCATGGGCCGCCTCCTCTCTGCCTGTGTCGGGAATCCGGATATATACGGTGGTTCCTTTCCCTTTTTGGCTTTGATAAACCAGGCCAAACTCCTTTCCATAGTGAAGCTGCAGCCGGTTATGTACATTGTAAACGCCTACACCGCCATGCTTTTTCCCGTTGTCCGAAGGCTTCTTTTCCAGAATATGGGCCAGTGTCTCCGCATCCATCCCTACTCCATCGTCGCTGACACTCAGAACAATCACACCATCCCTGGCTCCGCCCCGGATCCGGATGGTTCCTACTTCTTCCATATATTTGATGCTGTGATAAATGGCATTTTCCACCAGCGGCTGCACCACCAGCTTGACGATGGGCGCTTTCAGAATATCCGGATCCACATCAATCTCAAACTCCATCTGATCCTTGTAGCGCATTTTCTGGATGGTCAGATAGCTTCTGGTATAGTCAATCTCCTGTTCAATGGTGACGATTTCCTTCTCGTTGCTGATACTCTGGCGCAGCAGCTTGGCCAGGGAAGAGGTCATCAGAACAACCTCTTTATTCTTGCCCCACTCTGCCATCCAGATTATGGAATCCAGGGTATTGTACAGGAAATGGGGATTGATCTGGGCCTGCAGGGCCTGAAGCTCGCTTTTGCGTTTTTCCCGCTGTTCCTGAACATTCTGCTCCATCAGATTCTGGATCCGGTGAGCCATAATATTGAAGGAATTATTCAGGCTGGCAAATTCATTTTCCCCGTAAACAGGAATGGACACCTGATCGAAATGTCCCTGCTCCACCTCTTTCATGGAATTTTTCAGCATTTTTACCGGCTTGGTAATGCTGGAGGAAATCAGGGCAGCAAAAAGAATGGCTGCCAGAAACAGCAGAGATGCCGCCAGAAGATACAGGAACAGCATTTCGTCCCTGTTCTTCATAAGCTCACTGATTTGAGCTACCCCCACCACTGTCCAGCCGGTATTTTCTGACCGGGACAGGGTATAGAGCTTACTGTCCTGATCCTCTTTGATCACAAAGCTGCCGTCCTGAGAATCCAGTACCTCCTGAATCCGCTCTGTTTTCAGACCATTGTACAGAAGCTGCTGCCAGGGATGGTACACAATATCCCCTTCCGCCCCCAGAATGAACAGATAGCCCTTATTCCCCAGATTCAGATGCTCACACAGGTCGCTGATGGCATTGTAATTCAGATCAATAAAGAAAATCCCCTCCACTGCCTCTGTCTCCGGATTCAGCAGTGCCTTGCCCAGCGTTACCACCCACTGATAGCTGTCCCTGACAATATTCTGGACGTGAGAGTTGGAAACCACCGGTTCGCCGCCGGCTTCCACCGTCTGCCGATACCATTTCATTTCCGTCACATTTCCATATTCGTTGTAAAGCGCTTCCTCATTGTTAATCAGATAATTTCCGTTATCCCCCAGAATGCCAATATTGCAGATATCGGACCTGGTGGACATGATCGTGGCAAACTGCTCCGCCAGCCGTTCCTTTGCCCGTTTCTGAAGCGCCGTATCCTCGCTGTACAGAAACTCTGTCACATTGGAATCACTGGTAATCAGCTGGGAAATGTTTTCCATATAGCTGATATAGGAATCAATGTCCGCATTCAGCTGATTCACCAGCTGAGAAGTATATTCTCCGGAATTTTCCAGAATGGTATTCTGCGTAAAATTCAGAGAAAACACCATAAAAATCAGCAGTGCGCTGATGACCAGCACCGCAAAGGAAATCAGAATCGAGGTGCGGATGCTTTTGAACCGGAAAAGGCGTCCCGGTTTTTTGGCCGCATGTTCTTCTCTCATGTTCTACCTCACCTTTTTTCCATATTCTGTGGGAGTCATGCCTGTCATTTTCTTAAACGCGGAGCTGAAATAGTGGGGATCACTGTACCCCACCTCGCCCGCAATCTCATAGGTCTTTTTCGTGGTATTTTCCAGAAGACTTTTTGCCTTTTCAATCCGTTTTTTCGTCAGAGCCTCGATAAAGGTCTCACCGGTATAGGTTTTAAAAATGGAACTGAAATAACTGGTACTCATGGCCAGGTAATTGCACACGGAATTCAGAGAAATCTGAGAATCCCAGTAATTTTTTTCTATGTAATCCAGCGCAATCAGCGCCTGCTTTTTGCAGTAGCTGTCCTTCTCATCATGAAGACTCCCGGCCAGCCCTTCGCAGAACCGGATCAGCTCCTGGGCAATCTCCGACAGCTGCTCCTTCTGATAAATAGAATTGCAGAGGGCCTGCTCCTGGGAAAAAATCTCATCTTCGTTCAGTGCCGAAGTATCCAGACTGTTCATAATGGACAGAATCAGATTCTGAACATAATAAATGCTCCGATTCCGTGTCCCGTAATTTTCCCGGACCGCCTGAATAAAATTCTGAACGTCTCTGTTGATTCCAGAGCGGTTGTCCGCCTTGATATCCAGCACCAGCTGTCCGGAGAATCTGGGGATACTGAGATCCTGTCTGGAACGCTTCTCCAGCAGATTCTTGGCGTAAATAACCTGGCCGTTTCCCAACAGGAACTTAAACTCCAGAGACTTCCGGGCATCCGCAAAGGATTCACTCAGTTTTTCCAGGCTGCCCACGCACAGACCAATTCCCATGGTACATTCCAGGTTCAGGAATTTCTTCACGGCTTCCCGGATTTCTTCGCAGACCTTTAAAACCATATCCTCCATCCCCGCGTCGCCCTGGAAAATCAGTACGGTACTTTCATCCACGTCCTGCAGGGTTTCCCCGCAGCTATAATTTTTCACTATTTCATCGGCAATGTTATAAATCGCAAAATATCCCAGATCTTCTTTATATTCCGTGGACTTCTGTAAAAAGGGCTGCAGATCATCCGTCACCACAATGGCTGTCATATAGCTGGGCCCCTGGAGACGCACCCGATAATCCTCCATTTTTTGCAGAATATCCTTTGCATCCACCTTGCCAAGAAGGAGGCTGTTTAAAAACCGGCCCCGCAGAACCGGCAGATTCCGGTTGTAAGCGCCCTGGATTTTCCGGATATTAGCCTCCTGCGTCCGCCGCTCATCCAGCTTCTCCCGGATCCGCAGAAGCGTTTCCGTCATCTCCTGGGGCGTGATGGGCTTCAGGATATACTCCATCACCTGATACTTCACCGCCTGTTTCGCGTATTCAAACTCATCATATCCGCTGATAATCACAACCTTTGTGTCCTTGTATTCTTCATAAACCATCCGGGTCAGTTCCATTCCGTCAATATAGGGCATATTGATATCTGTCAGCAGCAGATCCGGCGGATCCTGGCGAATCATTTCCATCGCCTCCCGACCGTTCTTGCAGGAAGCCATCAGGCGGTAGCCCAGCTCCTCCCAGTGAATATTTTCCGAAATAGCTTCCCGAATCAGTGCCTCATCATCAACGAGCAGTACCTTATACATCGATCTGTCCCTCCGATCTCTTTTCATCTCAAATACATCATAACACAATTGTGAAAGTTGTGAAACCCTCCATCATCGGATACTGCATTTCTCATAAAAAGAAAGCGCCGCCAGGCGATCGAGTAGGAGGGAGTGATTAGCTCCCGTCCTCTCACACCACCGTGCGTACCGTTCGGTACACGGCGGTTTCAATAGTTGACGTGCACAGACTGATAGGCAGTGACTAAATCATAAAAGCCACTGCTTATCAGTCT